>DATEMI010000255.1:0-8167 GCA_035275665.1 Terriglobales bacterium
AGAAAGAGTTATCTCCGCAGCTTCGTGGCTGCGCAGCTTCTCAGCTCTGTCTTAGAATGAATAACGATGTAAGGCGATGGAGTTCGCCTCAACCGCCGCACCGACGGCTGATGACTCCTACCATCTCACTTCCAGCCTGGCTGGACGGGTGGAAGTCTCGAAGGCAGCGAACTTCATGCGAGCATATCTGTGGGTCTCTCTGGGCGCGATTCTCGGCGCCAACTTCCGTTATTTCGTAAGCCGGCTTGTGGCCAAGCTTGTATCAACCAACTTTCCCTACGGCACGCTGCTCATCAACATCACCGGCAGTTTCATTCTGGGACTGTTCATGATTTGGACGACCGAACGCGTCTTCGTCGATCCAAAATGGCGCTGGCTGGTGGCGATCGGCTTCTGCGGCGCCTATACCACCTTCTCAAGTTATGCGTTTGAGACCATTGCTTATTTTGAGCAGGGTCACTGGAATCTCTTTGCTCTCAATATCCTGAGCAACAATGTGCTTTGCCTGGCAGCCGTGATCGCGGGTGCTGCGGTCGCGCGGGGGGTTTAAGTGTCTTCGGTTACAATCTCGCCCGTGGCCGTTCAAGTCACTATCTATCTCACTGAAGGCGACGAGTATCAGCGCCGTCCTGCGCATCTGCAGATTCTTAACTATCTGCGCCAGGAAAATATTGCTAATGCGGTCGTGATTCATGCTGTGGCTGGCTTTATCGGTCGCAGCAGGGTGAAAACAAGTACGCTCGTTGATGCGGGCGGAAAGCTTCCCTTGGTGGTGCTTTTCGTCGATCAGGATGAGCACGTTACGCGCGTACTGCCGAAGTTGAAGGAGATGGCCGGTCCGCGGCTGATCGTCAGAGAAAATGTTGTGGTCGAGTCCGGGAGCCTGGCCTAGCTTATGTCAGCCGCCAAGCCGCAGGAATCCGTGCAACTCGACATTCTGGCTATCGCCGCTCATCGAGACGACGTTGAGCAAACCTGCGGCGGAACGCTGCTCAAGGCGGCCCAGAGAGGCCAACGTGCCGGAATCCTCGACTTGACTCGCGGAGAAATGGGAACGCGCGGCACTGCTGAGGACCGCGAACGCGAGGCAATGGACGCTGCGCGGCTTCTACGTGTCGGTTGGCGAGAAGCCCTCGACATCCCAGATGGCCGTGTCGAAAACACATGGGTCAATAGACTAAAAATTGCCCAGATAATCCGGCGCACGAAACCGCGCGTCGTGATCCTCCCATATTGGGAAGGCCGGCATCCTGACCATTACACCTGCGCAACTGTCGGCTACGAAGCGTGTTTTATCGCGGGGCTCAAGAAGCTCGAGATCCCGCGCAAGATGCAGGAGGAAGGTGTTCAAGCTGAAAGCCTTGAGAATCTACCGCCGTATCGCCCTTTCAAGATTGTGTATGCGACGCTCTATCATCACGTGCGTCCGACATTCGTCGTAGATATCTCCGAGCAGTTCGAAACGCGATTAGCAGCGCTGATGGCATATAAATCGCAGTTCTCAGATCAGGAAGAAGGCAGCAACATCTTCCCCATGCAGGCTGAGATTCACGATCGGATTCATTCGATGGCGCGTTTTTATGGAATGCTCGCTGGAGTGAAGTACGCCGAACCGTTCCTGCAGAAAGAAATCGGACTCGTAGAAGACCTGCTCAGTATTCCGGTGCAGAGCATTTAGCGGGATTGTCTACCGAAGGCTTTTACTTACTTGTGCAGGTTGAAGGAAGCTGTTGATCCGTGAAACAGGCTGATCCTGACATCTGTCATCCTGAAGGCCTCTTTTGGCCGAAAGATCTCCCGAGATGTTGGAGACGGAATGGCACTCGCATGTGGCTCCTCGGCCCATGCCGCCCTGACTTCTGGAAGAGGAGCCTTACTGCCAGCAACGGAGCCCTGAACATCGCCGGAGATCGTTCGGCCAAAGTCAGGCCTTCAGGATGACAGGAGAATATTCGACACTTACCGCACTCTTCGTTTTACTTCGTCAGCTCGTAACCCGCAAAGAAATAGCTCAACTCGAAGCGCGCCGTCTCTTCCGCATCCGATCCGTGAATCGCATTGGCTTCGATGCTGGCCGCATGCTTCTTGCGAATAGTTCCGTGCTCGGCTTTGGCAGGATCCGTCGCGCCCATGAGTTTGCGGAGATCGGCGATGGCGTTTTCCTTCTCCAGCGCGAGCACAACAATCGGGCCCGATGACATGAACGTCGTCAGCGACTCGAAGAAAGATCGGCTTGCATGGACAGCGTAAAAGCCCTGCGCCTGGCCTTTGCTGATCTCGATCATCTTCATGGCGAGAAGGTTGAAGCCGGCGTGCTGCAGCATAGCCAAAATGTCTCCAGTCGCACCCTTCGCGACGGCGTCCGGCTTGATGATGCTGAATGTACGTTGCAGTGTCTTCATTTCCTGATGTAAGTCCTTTTAGCTTGCGCGCGCAGTTGCGCCGACGACTTCGGCCAGCGTTTCGCCAATGACGGCGGGCGATTTCGCAACTTTGATTCCAGCAGCTTCGAGCGCTTTGATCTTTTCGCTCGCGGTGCCATGTCCTCCGGAGATGATGGCTCCGGCGTGACCCATGCGGCGTCCGGGAGGCGCGGTCTGTCCGGCGATGAACGAGACTACCGGCTTGCGCACATGCTGCTTCACGTAAGCCGCTGCAGTTTCTTCGGCGTTGCCGCCGATCTCGCCGATGATGATGATTGCTTCGGTTTCCGGATCCTCATTGAACAGCTTGAGCGCATCGACAAACGTGGTTCCAATGATCGGATCGCCGCCAATTCCTATCGCCGTTGATTGTCCAATCCCGCGCTGCGAAAGCTGGTAAACGGCCTCGTACGTCAGCGTCCCAGAGCGGGAAACAATGCCGATGTTGCCCTGCTTGTGAATGCGTCCGGGCATGATTCCGATCTTGCATTTGCCAGGAGAGATGATCCCTGGACAGTTCGGGCCGATTAGGCGCGACCGGCGCCCTTGCAGATATTCCCAAGCGCGAACCATGTCCATCGCGGGAATGCCTTCGGTGATGCAGACGATCAACGGCATGGCGGCATCGGCAGCTTCCATGATGGCATCGGCTGCAAACGGAGGAGGCACGAAAATCACGGTTGCGTTTGCACCGGTTTCGCGCATTGCTTCTTCAACCGTGTTAAAGACGTGCCACCCTTCGTGCATGGTGCCGCCCTTGCCCGGCGTCACTCCTCCGACGACTTTCGTTCCGTATTCGGCACAACCTTTGGCGTGGAAAGTGCCTTCGCGTCCCGTGATGCCCTGAACGATGAGCCGAGTCTTCTGGTCAACGAGTATTGACATAATTTCTGGTGTGATTACCTCGCCGCGGCGACGACCTTCTCGGCAGCATCCTTCATTGTGTTGGCGACGGTGAAATTGAACCCTGATTGCTTAAGAATTTCTCGACCTTGCTCCACGTTCGTTCCTTCAAGACGCAGAACCACCGGCAATCCAATTTTCGTTTTCTTGGCGGCTTCGACTACCCCTTTTGCCAGTGTATCCACTCGCAAGATGCCGCCAAAGATGTTGATCAGCACCGCTTTTACATTCTTGTCGCTGAGCAGAATCTGGAACGCGTGCTCGACCTGCTCGGCATTCGCGCCGCCGCCTACGTCTAGGAAATTCGCGGGCATGCCGCCTGCATATTGAATGATGTCCATCGTGGCCATTGCGAGGCCGGCGCCGTTCACCATGCATGCGATGTTGCCGTCGAGGCGGATGTAATTGAGGCTGTACTTCGACGCTTCTACTTCCAGCGGATCTTCTTCCGCAATGTCGCGGAGCTCTTTGATGTCTTTGTGACGGAAGAGCGCGTTGTCGTCGAAGTTCATCTTGGCATCGAGCGCAAAGACGCGGCCATCGGTTGTCGTAATGAAAGGATTGATCTCGCACAGCGACGCATCGGTCTCCGCACTAGCGCGATACAGTGCGGTCATTAGCTGCACCGCTGGATTCACCTGCTCGGGTCTGAGCCCAAGTCCAAAGGCGAGCTTGCGCGCTTGAAACGGCTGGAATCCAGCTGCCGGATCGATCTTTTCTTTCAGAATGGCTTTCGGATCTTTTGCTGCGACCTCTTCGATCTCCATGCCGCCGGACGCCGATGTCATGAACACGAGCTTCGACGCGGCGCGATCGAGCACGATTCCCAAATAGAGCTCGCGCTCGATGGGCAGAGTCTCTTCAATCAGCAGACGCTGAACCTTCTGACCCTGCGGACCTGTCTGATGCGTCACTAATTGCATGCCTAGGATTTTGCCAGCGAGCTCGGCGGCTTCGTCGGCGGTCTTGGCGAGCTTTACGCCTCCGCCCTTGCCGCGTCCACCGGCATGAATCTGAGCCTTGACGACAATGCCCTTTGCTCCCGCCGCGAGCAATCGCTTGGCAGCCTCGAACGCTTCGTCTTTGGTGGTGGCCATCTCCCCGCGCGGAACCGCGACACCGTATTTCGCGAGAATGCCCTTAGCTTGGTACTCGTGAATTTTCATGTAACGGAAAAAGAGGAAGGAACGCTATGCGGTCCCGACCACACGAAGAAAACTCACGATTCTATAGGACAGCTCTGCGTCGGGCAAACACAATGCCTAATGCCACTGGTATCGGCGACTACTCTCGCGGCTCGATGTTGCAACGGCGCGAATGGCCTCGATCACGACATCGGGTTGATCTTGCGCCACGTTATGACCGCTGCGTGCTGCTTTAATGAACCGGCCTTTCGGAGCACCTTGGATGAATTGATGCTGCAATTGCTCAAGAATCGCTCCAGGGGAATTTTCGATGTCGGAACCTGCATGGTTCGCGGAAATTAGCGTGATTGGAACATCGGGAAGCATCCCTGAATTCCTGACCTCGTCATAGTCGGTATTCAGCATTTCGAATTCGCTCTTCGCTCCTGGAGGCCATCCGGCCATCTCTTGCGCCATTTGTCCTAGCTGTTCTTGCGATTTCTGCCACATGCGCGGGTTGCGCGCCTTTAGCTCACGATCCATATCTTCCGGTGTTGGATCGACCAATACTAAGCCCGCTACATCCGAGGGATACATCTCTGCAAACGTACGCGCGTGAATACCACCAACCGAAGCACCGACTACGATGTAAGGTGGCTTCAATCTGGCATTCTGCAATGCGGCGTGCAATTCATCAGCGATGTGCCGCGAATCACGTGGAAGCGGAGCCGGGTCAGACTTATAGGTGCCACCACGATCGTAGCTGAATGTTCTGGCGAATTGGCTGACCGTGGGCTGCACGCGTTCCCACGCTTCGAGAGATGCGCCAAAGCCAGGGCTCACGAACACAACTGACGGCGACCCACTTCCTTCGATCAGCGCCCTCAGGCTATAACCGCCTGCATCCACCATCCGCGGACGAGCGTTTCGGTCACAGCCAAGTTCGAAGAGAGCGAGGACAAGCAGACAGCCAAAAAGAATGATCCGAACCGAGCGAGCTGCTCTCTGCATAACTTTGGAATGTGCAACTCTGTCGCCAATTCGAGATCACCTTGTATCTGAGACTTGGGAAAATACGATGAGCGATTGTGGGATGCTGCGTTCAATCCCGAACAGCGTCGCCTACAGCGATTCCAGTTTCGCTGAGGCGCCCGAATTGGCTTTGTTTCGACATCTAATTCAAACCATGTGGAAGCAGTATCGCGGGCTGGTATTTCTCTTTTTCGGGACAGCTCTGCTGCTTTATATCGTTTGGGTACTCAGGCGCGCACTGCTACTGATTTATGTCAGCGTCCTTATGGCAGTGCTGCTCGCGCCGATCGTCGCGAATATTCGCAACCTCCGAATCCGGAAATGGCGGCCGAGTCAGGGAGCAGCGGTCGCCATCCTCTTTTTTGGAGTGCTTGCTGCAATCGGTTTGGCACTCATTTACTTCGTTCCACTCGTCGCTCGAGACCTGAAGGGCATCCAGCAGGTCTGGCCAAAGCGCATGCGGGAGCTGCAGACTTGGATCCATCACTACATTCCCATGCTCCACGTGACCAGCCAGCAGATCAACTCGTACATTCATTAGTTCATCGGGCAGAACATGCAGCCGGAAAAAATGACCAAGCTGGTGATCGAGGTCGGAACCGTGCTGCTGGCCTCTGCATACTTCATCATCGACGGACGGCAATCGATCGCCTGGGCCGTGTCACTGTTCCCCTCCGACAAACAGCAGCGCGTGGAGACGACGCTCCTCCGCGGCGACCGTCATATGCAGCGCTGGCTTTCCGGGCAGGCAATTCTTATGCTGATTCACGGCTGCTCAGCGTTGATTGTCTTCGGGCTGCTGCACATGCAGTTCTTTTATGCGCTGGCGATCTTTGCCGGGATCGTCAACATCATTCCTGTGCTGGGGCCGGTGATCACGGTGATCGTCGCCGGTCTGCTCGCCGCCGTACATTCGGTCGGGAAGCTCTTGGGTGTAGTGATTTTCTTTGTCGTTTACCACAACGTGGAGAACAGCCTCCTCAATCCACGCATCATGGAGTCGAAGGTGAAGATTCCGGCGGTGACAATCGTTGTTGCTCTCATCATCGGCGAGGCGTTTGCGGGAATCGTAGGAATGTTGATCGCGGTTCCATCAGCCGTGCTGATTTCTGTGCTGATTGACGAGTACATTTCATCGGGCAAAAGCGACGTTCTCGTGATTGGAGAAGAGCAAAGCAAGGCAGCGTGAGAGAGCGGCAATGGGAAGACGCAATAGGCAATAAGCGATAGGCAATAGGCGGCAGCAAAAGGCGAAATCGCAGAACACAGGCCGCGAACGCCAAGATCATTTCGTAGTTTATTGCCTATTGCCTAGTGCCGATTGCCTTTCTTACTTCTTCTTCAACGCTTTCAGCTCATCCAACGTCCGCGGCCAATCTGATCCAAGCAAGCGCGAGAGGCTTCTGTCGGCCAGAACTTTGCCGCCCGTCTGGCAACGGGCGCAGTAGTTAGTTTCGTTGTCGGCGTAGCGGATGCGCAGAATCTTCTCGCCGCATCTCGGACATGGTTTGCCATAGCGTCCGTGTACCGCCATGTCTTCGCGGAACGCGGTTACCTCTTCGGGAAATTTCTTTTTCGCGTCCGACTGCAAACGATCGATCCATAGCCGCAGCGTCTCGCGCGTCGCGGTGAATAGACGTTCCCATTCATCCGGCTCGAGTTTTCGTGTCAGCGCAATTGGTGAGAGTTGCGCTGCGTGCAGAATTTCGTCGGAATAGGCATTGCCGATTCCACTCAAAACGCGTGGATCGGTGAGCGCTCGTTTGACGGTGCGGTTTTCTGCTTTCAGCGCTGTAAGGAATTCATCGAAATTGCCGCGCAAGACGTCAATGCCTCCTGGATCGTGTGCCTGCAATCCCTCCTCGCCTGCGACTACGTGCAACGATGCTCGTTTCTTTGAACCAGCTTCCGTGAGCACGAGCGCTCCATCTGGAAAATCAAACGCGGCGAGGTTCTGGCGGCCGCCGAGTTTGGCATCAGCAGGCCGCCAATGCAGACGACCGGCAATCATCAGGTGCAGCACCAGCCACAGGTCGTTATCGAAACCAAGGGCAATGCGCTTGCCAATGCGCCGCAGTTCACGAACGGTGCATCCTTCCACCTGTTCGATCGGCGGTTGGGACGTGCGCAGCAGGAACGGACTTGCGATGCGCACTTTCTGAAGCTGCTGCCCAACGATGCGTTTCTCAAGCGCGCTGATGTAGGCGAGGATATCGGGCAGCTCAGGCATTAGTGCAGAAATGGGAAATTAACTACGCGCGGATCACGTGTACTTCGAGATACTCGCCGGGAATGAGCGTGGCTCCGTCCTTCGCCTGGTTGTAATCGGACCACATACGTTCCAAATCGGCAGCAAGAGCGGCTTGACCGCTTGCATCCAGGCGCGAGAACGCGACCTTCGTCGGCCCAAAGTACGTCCGAAATAGTTGCACTACTTCGGCCGGAGGGAACGGGTACGAGAAGTCGCACATGCGGCGTGTGCATGTGATCTGTTTGGCGCCTCCGCCAAAGCGCTGGCGAACAACATTCTCATCCCCCCAAAGAGATGGAGCAGGTATTCCGGGCGGCGGTGGGACGTGCTTCGCGGTTACTCCAAACATCTTCCCAACGAACCCGGTAGGAGTCCAATTGCCCATCGCAATCGTGCCACCCGGACGGCAGACGCGGAGAAACTCTGCCGCAACG
>DATEMI010000256.1:0-3279 GCA_035275665.1 Terriglobales bacterium
CCATTTTTTCTGCTTCTTCTGCTGCGGCATGATCAGCATGAAGTAAAAGATTGCAAAGATGGCAATCAGCGGGAGCAGGCCAAAGATGGCAGACCCCGACGACTGCGCCAACAGGCTGGGAATTGCGTGCATTTGAATCAAAGCTTCGCTCTGAAACCAGGGGGAGATTTTCTAATTGAGTAATTCGGTAATTGGGTAATTGCCAGAGGCTACTGCAACTACCGCCTCGCCACGCCGCGCGATACGAAATTACCCGATTACTCAATTACCCAATTCTGGGGCGCGGCTTGAGGAAAGCCTGCTTAGCTCGATTGCTCTGAAACCTGCGCGGCCTCAGATCGCTTCGCTCGCAACTCTCCAGTTTTAATAGCATGACGGACGCTGCGCATCGTGTCAAGGTAATGCGCGAGGTTGTGGATGGTGTTCAGCACCGCAGCCAGCGCCTCGCCTGAGACAAACAAGTGCCGCACATACGCCCGGGTATAGCGCGAGCAGACCATGCACCCGCATTGCGGATCGGGCGGCCGCTGATCGCGGGCGAAGCGCGCGTTCTTGATGTTCATCCTCCCTTCTGAAGTGAACAGCAGCCCGTGACGCGCAGCTCGCGTTGGAAGCACGCAATCCATCATGTCGACACCCATCGCGGCATACTCGACGATCTCCTCGGGATAGCCAACGCCCATCACGTAACGGGGTTTGTCTTTCGGAAGCAGAGGAAGTGTGCTCTCGATAATTTCCCGCGTAAGCTCCCGCGGCTCGCCTACACTGAGCCCACCGATGGCGTACCCCGGAAAATCCAACTCGAGCAGGCGGTCGGCCGATTCGCGACGCAGGTCGGGATACATACCGCCCTGCACAATCCCGAAAAGAGACTGCATTCCAAAAAAATGGGATTGTAGAGACGCGTCATGGCGCGTCTTGCTGGGCGCCCGAGGCTCTTCGCATCCGACCGAAGGCGGGGGATGCCCCGTGGCTATTGATGTGGAATGGTTTACCGCCGAAGACCAGGGCACCTCATGCTTATGAGCTTCGAAATATTCTTTGCTACGCCGCGCCCAGCGCGACGTCATCTCCATTGATTCCCGCGCGCGCTCTCTGCTCGCGGGATGCTCCGTGCATTCATCGAAAGCCATGATGATGTCGGCCCCCAGAGCGATCTGAATCTCCATTGACCGTTCAGGAGTAAAGAAGTGGGTTGAGCCGTCGAGATGCGAGCGAAATTCAACGCCGCGCTCGCTGACTTTGCGCAACTCATTGAGGCTGAAGACCTGGAACCCACCGGAGTCGGTAAGAATGCTTCGCTCCCACGCCATGAAGCGATGCAGCCCGCCCATCTCGCGGATTGCCTCGTGCCCAGGCCGCAGATAAAGGTGATACGTGTTGCCGAGAAGAATCTGAACGCCAAGCTCTTCCAGAATGTGCTGCGGCACGCCTTTGACCGATCCCAGTGTGCCCACCGGCATGAAGACCGGAGTTTCGATTTCGCCATGAGGCGTAGCAATCAGGCCAAGGCGGGCGGGACCCTCATTGGCGTTGATGGAGAGAATGCTTGTCATTCCGATGCGCTGCTTTGCGGCGAGGAATCTGTATCGTCACCTTTGCATTGTAGGACGCGATAGTGATTCCTCTCTCGTTGCGCAAAAGATGCGCAACGAGCTCGGAATGACGAGCATGATCACCATCTCATCCGCTGCCGCAAGCTGGTGATGTGCGCCACGTGATGCCGCCCGTGCCACGCATACAGCGCAACCATCCACTCGAGGGTGCGCACGCCGTGCTCGGGATGACGAAATGTGCGTGAATAATCCGAATCGGCCAAGCTGCGAAGAATGTGGTTCCACCGCTCATGCACAAGCTCAAGAAGAGTCAGGGAGGTTTCGATCGGCGTGTTGGGTACATCGGCGAGATTCGCCCATGCTTTCTCATCGTAGGGCTTGATCGTAGGCTCGATTTCCGTGAGCGCCAGCTTGGTGCGGATGAAGGCATTCATGTGCGAATCGGGCACGTGATGTACAACCTGCCGCACCGTCCATCCACCAGGACGATACGGTGTATCGAGCTGTGCGGCATCTAGTCCGCGGACAGCCTCCCGCATTTTCGCGGGCGTCTGCGCAATCGCATCGATGGCAGCTTTTCGCTGGGCTGCGCTCATTGGAGTTCCGTATTGGAACTTGCCGGTGGGATAGCTGAGATCTGGGACAGATGCGGCCGTGCTCATGAAAGCTCCTTTTTACTAACGCTGAACGCTAATTATTCACCACGAAGACACGGAGGACACAGAGAAGTAAAACGGGGCCTTTCAGGTCTCCGGCCTGCACTTGCGACGGCCAGATAAGGCCAAAGATTTGGAAGGCTGGCCTTGCCGAAACCTTAAACTGGCAACTCGAAACCGAATTCGTGTCTTCTCCCTGGCTCGTGGTGAATAAGCTTTTTCACACGCGAGCAGCCTTCTCCATGAACTTCCTTACATTAACCACTGCCCGATGTACCGTCCCTGACCCGATCGGCTGCTGCTCATTGCGAGCAGTTACTCGGAAGATAAAGAATCGCCCGTCGATTCGCTCCAAAACCGCTTCTGCGATAACAGTTTGCCCGATCGTGGTGGGCGCACGGTGGTCGACGTGGATTGCTGTCCCCACCGTCGTTTCACCGTCTTCGCAGTAAGGCTCCTGCGCCAGATAACAGGCTCCTTCCATCCAGCCAATCATCCAGGGAGTAGCCAGTACTGGAGGCAGCTTCGGATCAATGCCCGCAAGAGTGTGCTTGTGTTCGACTACGTGCCTTAATTCGGCTCGTGCACCGATGGGGATTTGTTTGCTCATGCTTCGAAGCGTTGACTATACGGGCTTGGAAATCTGTGTGCAACGAACTCCGGCAAGTGCGCCGTTTGAAGCCTAATTTCCCAACTTTCATAGTTTTCATGCAGCGGGCTGTCCCAGGCTACAGAATCCTGTATTCCCTGTGAAAAAGGTTGCACAACTCTTGTTGCCGTTGTTCGAAAATTCACAAATGGGGAAATCGGGGTATGGAAAACTAACGTGCACCGATGATAGATTGCACCGTCCCCCTTCCAGTGTTGATGGATTTCTGGCTGCCTGGCGTTCAATTCTGATCGGGCGCTGATAGAAAGACCGACTTTCGCTTGATGTTTTCAAACTTACAGGAGCTTCGAAACTATGCTGTCGCAAATTAGCAGTATGCTTGGCGTGCGCTTTGTAACTCCACGCAGATGCCCGCGGATCTTGGCCCTGCTTGCCACATCCCTGCTGCTGTGTGTGA
>DATEMI010000257.1:0-11370 GCA_035275665.1 Terriglobales bacterium
TGCCCGGCACACCAACGAATCCAGGCTCGTTCGGCGTAATCAACTCCACTCGCTTTCCGAACGGAGATTCCGGCTCGGCACGACAACTTCAGTTCGCGGCGAAGATGATCTTCTGAGACTGCTTATCAAGACAATTTTTACAGCCAAAAGCCCGGTTCGATCCGAACCGGGCCTTTTTCCGCGAGCGTGAGTTCTATTTCGGAACCACGGGTTTCTTCTGGCTCTTGCGGTCATAGACGTACCCGCCGCCAGCGCCGGCCAGTGCGCCAATAGCTGCGCCTTTCTTACCTGCAGCAAGTCCGCCGATAGCTGCTCCGCCAAGCGCGGACCCGCCGACGATGGCTGCCGATTTCTTTGTCGAGCGGCGTTTCACGACTTTCTTCTTGGCCGCAACCTGCATGTAGTAGTGATTTGGCGATGCAACCGGCTGCGAGCTCTGCACTAGACGCGCACCGCCGAAACTCTGTGCTGACAGGCCCATGCCCGACAGCAGCATGATTGAAAGTACCCATTTGGGCTGTTTCATCTGAGGTCCCCTCCCGAACAAACCACCGCCCAAGCGCGAACGCCTGGCGTGTGTTGTGGAATGCTTGATGTTGTTCACTTCGATGAGGAGTTTCAGGAGGGAGTTGGAGGGAATCGGGAGCAGCGCAAAACCAACTGCTCACACGGATTCACTCGGATGCTACGGATACTTCGGATTTATATGTGTGAATCGGTAGCATCCGTGTAGATCCGCGTGGGCTTTTGATTTTGGTTTAGATTTCGAGCCGCAGCAAATCTGAAACGGTCTCACGCTTACGCACCAGCTTTGCCGACTTGCCGTTCACCAGCACCTCTGCAGGACGTGGGCGGGTGTTGTAGTTGGAGCTGAGAGACATTCCATAGGCCCCGGCATCGAGAATCGCCAGCAGCTCGCCTTCGGCTACTTCGGGCAGCTCACGATCGCGCGCGAAGAAGTCACCCGTCTCACAGATCGGGCCGACCACATCGAAGGGAGCAGGGTGGCGGTCCGCGCGTCTCACGACAGGAACGATCTCGTGATGCGCTTTGTACAGGGAAGGCCGAATCAGATCGTTCATGGCGGCATCAGTGACAATAAATCGTTTGGCACCATTCTGTTTGATGTAGATCACGCGCGTGAGCAGCGCGCCTGCAGGTCCAACAATGGTTCGGCCAGGTTCGAGTAGGAGGTGAACTTTCAATCCTTCCAAGCCTGTGAGCAGAGCCTTAGCATATTCCGCCGCTCGCGTGGTGAAGTCGAATTCTGCCCGAGGAGAGTACGAGATCCCGAGTCCGCCGCCCGCATCGACGTAGCGGATGTTGTGTCCAGCAACGCGAAGCTGTTTTACCAAATCAGCGACGCGCTCCATTGCTGCCATGAATGGATCAATCGTCAAAATCTGCGAGCCAATGTGAACGCTCACACCGGCGGGTTCGAGCCACTTGGATTGCGCGGCTTCCCGGTATAACTCCCAGGCTCCTGAAATGGGAACGCCGAATTTATGCTCGCGCAGGCCGGTTGAGATGTACGGATGGGTCTCAGCCGATACATCCGGGTTTACGCGCAACGAAATGAGGGCACGCTTTTTGAGCATTGACGCACGATCGGCCAGGACCTTCAGCTCGCTCTCGCTCTCGACATTGAAAATTAGGATTCCCGATTTGAGAGCCAGGTCGATTTCTTCACGCGTCTTGCCTACGCCAGAAAAGACAACGCGGCGCGCTGAGGCTTTGTCGGCGCGCAAAACACGTTCGAGCTCTCCGCCGGAAACAACATCGAATCCCGATTTCCTCCGAGCAAGCATCTTCAAAATGCTGAGGTTCGAGTTCGCCTTTACCGAATAGCAGATCGTGTGCGTAACGCCGCGGAAGGCGCCATCGAAGGTTCTGTAGCGCCGTTCGAGATGCGACGCTGAATAGACGTACAAAGGCGTGCCGTATTTAGCAGCGAAAGCGCTCAGCGGCAGCTCGTCGCAGGTGAGTTCATCGATTCGAGTCTTGCGGTTCTCACGATAGTGGAATGGGCGCTGGGGAATTTTCAATTGGGAACGTTTCCCTTAGAGCAGTTTCAGAATTTGACCGAACATGACACGGATTCCACGGATGCTACGGATGAGACGGCTAAATCATGAACAGCGGAGATAACACGAAGGTCACGAAGTTTTAACTGCAAGGTCACGAAGAGAGTGTGTGTGCTTCGCCATCCTAGCTGTTGTAGTTTCGTGCACTCGATCAGCTCCCGTTTTATCCGTCCAATCCGTAGCATCCGTGGAATCCGTGTCGTGTTTTTGGTTCGAAATCATTTCACTTTCACAACCAAAACGGTTTCATCATCGAAGGTAGCATGCCGCTGCCGGTGAGCACCCACGGCGTTGAAGATGGCCTGGACAATTTGCTTGGCATCGCGCGTCCAATGCTCCTTTACGACCGCTTCCAGTCGCTTTCGTCCGAACTGTTCGCCCGTGGGGCTGAGAGCGTCGGCGATGCCGTCGCTGAAGAATACGAACAGGTCGTCCGATTGTGCATTGACCGTGACCTCGTCGTAGCTGGCTTCTTCGAAGAGGCCCAGCGGCAGGCCGGCGCTTTCGATCACCTCAAGATTCCCGTTTCGGCAAAAGATCGGGCGGGGAATGCCGGAATTCGCCACGGTCATGGCGCGCGATTCGTCGTCCCAGACGGCAAAAACTATGGTGACGTATTGCGCCTCGATGTGACGCTCGTTCAGCGACAGATTGATTGCCGAGAGCATTTGCGCGGGCGAGGGCTCGAGCGACGCCGTGGAACGCAGCAGGCCACTCACAAGCGCGGCATACAGCGCGGCCGGAGCGCCTTTGCCGCTTACGTCGCCGAGTGCGAGAGCAACGCGTCCGCCGCTGTATTCAAGAAAATCGAACATATCGCCGCCGATCATCAGCGCCGGTTCAAATTTGGCGGCGAGATCGGCATTGCGAAGCTGCGGGCAGACCGGAGGCAGCAACCGCACCTGAAGCTCGCGTGCCATGGCGAGATCACGCTCCAGTCTCTGTTCTTCACGCGCCAGCCGTTCGTACAGCCGCGCGTTTTCGACAGCAATCGCGATCTGGCCGGCGAGGGTCGTCATCGTACGCACATGATCTTCGGTGTAGTAATTACGCCTGGTGTTTTCGAGATCCAATACGCCGATGGCCCGCTCTTTATAGATCAGCGGGACACAAAGTTCGGAGCGAGTCTCGGGATTGAGCTCAATGTAACGAGGATCTTTGCTCACGTCCGGCGCGAGCACTGCGACTTTTTCTCTGACTGCGTATCCGACGAGCCCGCGTCCGATCGGAATATCGTGCTTGAGGTGAATATTCTCCTGATAGCGCAACGAGAAGCGATGCACCAGCATGCCCTGTTCTTCATCGAGCATAAGGATCGAGAACATCTGGTACTCAATCACGCGCGTGAGCAGGTCGCCGATGCGTTTGAAGAGCTGATCGACGTTCAGAATCGACGTAAGCTCGCGGCTGATCTCGTTCAGCACGGTGAGGGTCTGCGCCTGGCGAGCAACGCGCGTGTAAAGCCTGGCATTCTCAATAGCCGCCGCAATCCGCGATGCGACGAGACTTAGGATTCGGCTGTGTTCTTCGGTGAAGTACGCTTCCTTGCTGGCTTGAATGTCGATTACCCCGATCACCCGCTTCTTCGCAATCAGCGGCACCGCCAGTTCTGAACGGACTAAAGGGTGAGCATTAATGTACTTGGGCTCTTTACGAACGTCCGCGACCAGAACAGCACGCCGCTGCTCGACCGCCATGCCGGTAATTCCTTGTCCCACTTTGATCTTCAGCCGCTCGACTTCGGGCGTGTGCCCGATTTGGAACCGCATGCGCAGCTCCTGCGTGCGCTCGTTTAGAAGAAGAATCGCGAAAATTTCGTACTCGATGACCTGGCGCACGAGTTCGGCCACGCGCGCAAGGAGCTTGTCGGTTTCAAGCGTGCTGTTGAGGGTATCGGCCACATCGATGAGAAAGGTCTCCAGCTTGAGTGAGACTTCGGCCGCGCGTCCGCCTTCCCGATTTGCCTTCAGAACCTCGGAAAGCGGAGCAGTGTGTTCGCTGGGATTGCCATTGCCGCTATTCTTCACCGGCTCTGTTGCAGCGGTATCCGGCGCCGGAATTTTTGTGCGCGTCGCGGCCATGATCGACTTCGATGATAGCAGTGGGGATTAGAGTGTCGAAAAGGCCTATTTCACCACGGAGGCACGGAGAACACGGAGAACAAACAAAAGTGATGAAGGCGATAGGCGCGCATTTAAATTGATCTTGTGCCCTCCATGACTTTCGTGTTCAATTTTGTTTCTGGGTTTTTCCCGTGTTCTCCGTGGCTCCGTGGTGAATCAGAGTTTGCCGTTATATCTTTTGAGCGGCTTCTATGATTGCCGCCGCGGAATCTGTGGTGATGCGATTGGCGCCGGCTTCCATCAAGGAACGTACCTCTTCGAGTGTGTCGACTCCATCAGAAGCCACTACGTCCAGCTTGTCACCGAGCACCCCGCGCATTAACGAAATGTCTGACGGCATTGGAGAGGCAGCGCAGAAACCCGTTCCCGAACTTACTCCATCGCTTTCGGCTGCGACAGCGAGTTGGCAAGCGAGGATTTTTTCTTCGAGAGACAAGAGAGCGACTTGAACGTTGACGTGCAACGAAGCGCCATTGTCGTGAGCAAGTTCTGCCAGCGCCCGCATCTCCGTTTCGACGCGAACCCGGTCACCGGACCTGAGAGCACTCACGTTCATGATCAGTTGGAGATTGCTCGCTCCCAGCCTGACGGCATCGAGGGCTTCATATCGCTTGGTAGTCGTTGTACTGGCGCCGTAAGGAAAGCCGATGAACGTGCCGATCTTTACGGGCGTGCCGGAGAGCCGAGAAGCACACAAGCCGATGTGGGCAGGACTGACGAACACAGAATGGCAGCCGCGGCTGCTGGTTTCCATACAAAGCTGCTCGATGTTGGCGTAAGTGGCGTCTGCTTTGATGAGACGGGAGTTGATGCAAGAAGCAAGGAGCTTCCAGTCTTGCGCTGGAGACCCCACCACAGATGGAGCTTCGGAAATCTCGATCGCCATGACTGATAGGCCGATTTTAACTCACTCGTCTCCCAATGCACTCGGGGGAATCACGCAGATGTCGGGTAAGTTGCGGTACCGTTCGGCATAGTCCAGTCCGTATCCAACGACGAACTTGTTGGGAATGGTGAAGCCGATGTAGTCGCCCTCGATCTTCTGAATACGGCGCGCGGGTTTGTCGAGCAGAGCCGCGATCTTGAGGGACTTCGGTTGATGGGCACCGAGTACTCTGCGCAGGTACGTAAGCGTAAGGCCCGTGTCGAGGATGTCTTCCACCAAAATGATGTTCTGCCCCTCGACGGAATGGTCGACGTCTTTGAGCAGTTTCACCTCGCCGCTCTGCTGGTGGCCCTTGCCATAGCTAGAAGTGGAGAGAAAGTCGAAGGTTGCGTCGAGGCTGATGCAGCGCGCCAGGTCAGCCAGGAAAATGGTTGCTCCCTTCAGCACACCCACAAGGACGACTTTTTGTCCGGCAAAGTCCCGCGAGATCTCCTCGCCCATTTCCGCCACACGTCGTGCGATCTGATCGCGAGTGTAGAGAACCTCCAGTCCGGCATGAACGATGGGAGCGGCCATAGGCGTATTGTCGCCTGAGGTCAACAGAACCGCAACAGAACCGGCGCCGGTAGGCGGTGGGGCAGCCGCGTGTGTTTGCGGCTGCGCATGGCCGGCTCTGTGGATTTCGCGATGACGAAGGCCTTCTAGTTCCCCGGCGATCGGCTTGACGCCGATCACCGGCCCACCGCCTACCGGCGGCGGTTCTGTTACCACTCATCCCAACATTGACCTTTGCTGCGCGCCCGTGTTCAATACCTCCTTCCAGCCATGAACAAACCTGGTGGTACTTTCCAACGAGCCGCATTTTTTGTTTTCCTGCTTGGGTTTTCGCTACTGCCACTGCGTGCGCAAACGGCGCAGTATCCTGATCTCCCAAGCGAAACTCCCGCTGAGCTAAAGCCTGCAACCGAGACCTGGGACTACACGCGTCGCGAGGTGATGATCCCGATGCGTGATGGCGTGAAGCTTCACACGGTGATTCTTGTGCCTAAAGGCGCGAAGAACGCGCCGATTCTGCTTACGCGAACTCCGTATGATGCGACGGCGCTTACCAGCTACGCGCACAGCTCGCATCTCGGGCCGATCATTAACGGCTATGACAACGCCGTGGATGTGATTCTCGATGGCGGATACATCCGCGTGGTGCAAGACATTCGAGGCAAATACGACTCGGAAGGCGACTATGTGATGACTCGTCCCCTGCATGGTCCGCTAAACCCAACGCCGGTCGATCACTCGACAGACACGTACGACACGATTGATTGGTTAGTGAAGAACATTCCCGAAACGAATGGGAAGGTGGGCATTCTGGGAATTTCCTACGACGGATTTCTCCCACTCATGGCGCTGGTGAATCCGCATCCGGCGCTGAAGGTTTCGGTGCCGATGAATCCGATGGTCGATGGCTGGATGGGTGACGATTGGTTCCACAACGGAGCCTTCCGCGAGCAGAACATGCCCTACATCTATGAGCAGGAGGGCACCCGCAAGAACGACGCGAAATGGTGGCGCAGCCACTTCGACGACTACGACGAATTTCTTGCTGCAGCTTCCGCGGGTGAACTGGGCCGCAGTCACGGCCTCGAACAGATGGGCTTCTGGCGCAAGCTTCTCGCCCACCCGACGTACGACAGCTTTTGGCGCGAACAGGCAATGGACAAGATTCTCGCCGCTCAGCCGCTGAAAGTTCCCGTAATGCTGGTGGACAGTCTGTGGGACCAGGAAGATATCTACGGCGCGATTGCTGTGTACAAGGCGATCAAGCCAAAGGACCCAGACAATGACAAAGTCTTTCTCGTAATGGGGCCATGGCATCACGGGCAGGAAATCCACGAAGCCAGCAACCTGGGAGCGATTAAGTTCGACAGCGACACTGCCTTATACTTCCGGCGCAACATCCTAGCGCCCTTTCTCGCACACTACCTCAAAGACGATTCCCCGAAAGACGACGTTCCGACGGTCTCCGCTTTCGAAACGGGGACGAACCGCTGGGAGCGCCTGTCGTCGTGGCCGTCGGGCTGCGATTCCGGATGCCAGATCAAGCCGACTTCGATGTATCTGAACGCCGGCCTCAAGCTCAGCACAATGGCTCCCAAAACGGGAGACGCAGCTTATGACGAGTACGTTTCTGATCCTGCAAAGCCAGTGACGTATAGACCGCGTCCGATCGTTCCCGTGTACTCTCCAGGCTCAACCTGGTCGCAGTGGCTGGTTGATGATCAGCGTGAGATTTCTGGCAGGCCGGATGTAATCTCGTACGTTACCGATGTTCTGACTTCATCGGTGAAAATCAGCGGACAGCCGATCGTGAATCTAGTCGCTTCTACCAGCGGCACCGATTCGGACTGGGTTGTAAAAGTCATCGACGTATATCCGGACGAAGTTGCAGTGGATACGCCGATGGGCGGCTATCAACTGATGGTCTCAGCCGACATCTTCCGTGGCCGCTATCGCGAGAGCCTCGAAAATCCAAAAGCAATCGCCCCTGATAAGCCGTTGCTCTACAAATGGGCTCTGCCGGCGGCGAACCATGTATTCCTGCCCGGACACCGAATCATGGTGCAAGTGCAATCAAGCTGGTTCCCGCTCTATGACCGCAACCCGCAGACGTTTGTGCCGAGCATCTTTTGGGCAAAGCCGGGTGATTACCGGAAAGCGACGCAGCGCCTCTACCATGCTCCTGGACAGGCTAGCTTTGTGGAATTGCCGATGGTGGAAGGACAGTAAACCGAACTTAGGAACAGCATCCGTTGGGAGGGCATCTTCACGGTAACGAATCGCACTCGGTACTATGAACGGAGCGCGACTTCCCTTATACATACACTCCGGAAGCACCCAATGTCAGTTTCGGCACATGTTTCACATCCGGTTCGCCGCGTGCAACGGTTCAAGGTGAACTTCGCGATCAAAATATTCACGATTATGCAGCAGCGCAAATGCGTCCTGCAAGGACGCACCCATGACTTGTGCGAAGACGGCATGGCGATCTACATCCCTGCGGAGCTGCAACGCGGACAGGTAGTGCAGATGGAGTTCATCCTTCCGTACGTTCAGCGCCGATTGGGCGTGGCAGCTACGGTACGCGACTGCGAAGGTTTCCGCTGCGGCCTGCAGTTTGAGAACCTTAGCCCAGTGGAACAGAACGCGATTGAAAAGTGCTGCAAAAAACTCGCGCAGCTTGACTAACATGATTTAGTTGCCCGAAGCGGCCCATGCTAATCCGTCTGCGCCCGCTCCGACGTTAATCAATCTATTTACTTTCCAGGCTGCCAGATCAATCTCCGCTACTTGCTTGCTGCGATCACACGAGACGTATGCGACTCTGCCGTCCGGACGCATCAGGATCTCCTGCGGCGCCGGCGGAACATCGATCTCGTGCTCAACCTTCATCGTGTGCAGATCGAGAACGGCAACCTTGCTGCTGCCCGGCAGCGTAATCAGCAGCCACTTCCCATCTTGAGTTGGACGGGTGCCGAACGCAATGGCAGGCAAGGGAACCCATCGAGCGATTTTGTTGGTCTCAGCATCGATTACTGCGAGCTGCGGTTTGGTCTGGTCGGCGGTGAAGACCCAGCGGTTGTCTGGAGAAATCGCAATGCGCTGTGCCAGTCCGGAAACGGGAATTATGGCGAGCACCTTCTTGTTCACCAGATCGATCGCCGATACTGAGCCGGGTCCGACGTTCGACGTGTATCCCCGCGTTCCATCGCTGGAGATTGCCAGCATGTGCGACTCTCTCTCACCGGTCGAGATGGAGTCGATGATTTTTCTAGATTTGGGGTCGATCACATCGATGGACTTCGTCAGCTCGGTTGTTACGTAGAGCTTGCCATCTTTCGGCCCGAAGACTGCGCAATGCGGACGCGTGGGCTTCTGAAAGTCGATAGTGTCAATGATTTTCCGTGTTTTCAGATCGATCACACTGAGCGTCTGCCCGTCAGTTCCCGGCCTGCCTACGCCGGAGTTTCCATAGATTGGGGCCCACGCAAATGGGCCATCAGGAGAGGCTGCGACCTCGTGGACGGTGACTCCGCCCACAGGCACAGCAGCAAGCTCGCGGCCGGCATCCGGGTCAACGATGCTCACAGTGTGGTCGGCCTTATTCGCGACTAGCAGAAGGGCGTGTGCCTTCGTCGGCGTATTTCGCCTCGCACCTAAGCTCAAGAAGCTCAGTAGCACCACACCAAGAATGGAGCTCGATCGGGCAACGTTCCTCCATCGACTCCGAAATTTGAAATCTTTGCTTGTCAAAGCGGACGATTCTCCATATCCTTCGACGAATTAGACCTCAAGGTATCGAAACGTTGCCATCTTACGCTCAAGTGCTCAGGCCAAGAAATATCCGCATCAATTTCATGTACTCCCTGCTGCGCAGGGCAGCAACGAAAATTGCAGTTTTCGCCGTCGCGGGGGCACTGGCGCAGCAGCTTCATGCCAGCGGACATTTTCAAGTTCTCACCCGCGCTTACGACAACCAGCGAACCGCAGCGAATCTCTCCGAGAAGAAATTGAAGCCGGGCAAGATCAATTCCGCCCATTTCGGGAAGCTGTTCATGCTGCCAGTGGATGATCAGATCTACGGGGGCCTTCTCTATGCGGCCGACTTGCGTATCGGCGAACACAAGCACAACGTTGTGTTCGTTACCACCGTAAACAACAGTGTGTATGCCTTCGACGCCGACAAGCTTAGTGCTCCACTCTGGTACCGCAACTTCAACGGCAACGGTCGTCCTACGCGCAACACCGAAGTCGGCCAGGCGTGCCGGATTTATCGAGACTTCATTGGGAACATTGGCATTGTAGGCACGCCGGTGATCGGTCCGGGTCAGACGATGTACTTCGTTACGCGCACCGTGGAGCCGACCGGAACGATGCAGCGTCTGCATGCCATCGACATAGCGACCGGGAACGAGCGTCCAAACAGTCCACAGGTGATAGAGGCCAGCGTGCCGGGAAAGGGAGACGATTCCGACGGCTCGCGCGTGCGTTTCAATCCCCTGACCGAGAATCAGCGTCCGGCGCTCGCGCTCAACAATGGTGTCGTGTATATCGGCTGGGCGTCGTTCTGCGACACGCGTCCGTATCACGGCTGGATGATGTCGTACGACGCCAGGACTCTTGCGCAGCTCGGAGTCTTTAACGCCACGCCGAACGGAAATATGGCAGGCGTGTGGATGTCGGGGGCCGGTCCGGCATTCGATTCTGCGGGCAATCTGTATGTCTCTACCGGCAACGGCACCTACGACCAGAGCGATTATGGCGAATCGCTCATCAAGCTGGAAGCCAAGACGCTGCGCGTCCTCGATTACTTCACGCCGTCGAATTTCAACACTCTGAACGATTTCGATCTCGACTTCGGTACGCAGGGCCCGACGATTCTTCCCGGCACCAATCTTCTCGTGGTTGGAGGAAAAGAAGGGAAGATGTATGTGCTCGACATAACGAAGCTCGGTGGACAAGCTCCGGGCGACATCCAGATTCCGCAGGTGGTTCAGGCGGTGGATGCCACGGTTCGGCCGACGATCTCTCACCACATGCACAATGCCATTCCAGCGTGGCGCAGTTCGCAAGGGATGAACGCGTACGTCTGGGGAGAGAGTGATTTCCTGCGCATCTTTCGGCTGAACGATTCGACTCACAAATTCGATGTCCCGGCTGTGGCGACAGCCTCCATTCTTCCGCCTAGCGGCATGCCAGGCGGGATGATGACCATCTCCGCTGACGGCTCTCGTTCCGGAACGGGAATTTTGTGGGCCGCAGTGCCGCGCGCGGGGGATGCCAATCAGATGACCGTCCCGGGAGATCTCTATGCTTTCAATGCGGAGAATCTTGATCTGCTGTGGTCGAGCAGAGGCACCGGAGACGATCCACTGAATTTCGCCAAGGGCAGTCCGCCTATCGTGGCGAATGGGAAAGTCTATGTGGCTTCCATCTCGAACTTCGTTTCAGTGTACGGGCTGCGGAAGAAAGAATCCCGGTCACAAAATTTAGCGCTGAAAGCACGTGCAACCGGCAGTGCTCCCTGTAACCCGACGGAGACTCCGGATAAAGCGATCAACAACAGCACGGAAGCCGGACCAGCAGATAAATGGTGCTCATCAGCACCAAGTCCATTTTTGCAGCTCGATCTCGGACGAACAGAAACAATCGGCCGGTTCGTCGTAGAACACTCCGGCGCAGGCGGTGACGACTTGAATCTAAATACCAGCGATTTCAATAT
>DATEMI010000258.1:0-4118 GCA_035275665.1 Terriglobales bacterium
AAATCGGCAACAGCAAGCGCTGCCTGAATGGCAGCCGCATCCTCTCGATTTGCACCGTGCTCCTGCTACGCAAGCTTGGTGAGCTTCGCAAATAAGAATCCGGAAACGACACTGTCGCTTCCGGATTCCTTTAGCGGGAGAAAACTCTAAGCGATTGTTACCGGGCGCGTAAGGCGGAAGGTCAGGCGACGTTCGGCGCCGAAGCCTACATCTTTTTTGCCGGTCGCATAGGCGGCGCTGGTGCCGCCGGCTGCGCCGATGGCGCTACCGATCAATGCTCCTGTGCCTCCACTCGCGATGGCGCCAATCAGCGCACCGCCACCCGCTCCGCCGCCGATCCAGGCGAAGTTACGGCGCTTATGGGAGGCGCCTGCGACCATCACG
Organism: Terriglobales bacterium; assembly: GCA_035275665.1. Taxonomy (GTDB): domain Bacteria; phylum Acidobacteriota; class Terriglobia; order Terriglobales; family Acidobacteriaceae; genus Gp1-AA112. The sequence continues at coordinate 385 of DATEMI010000258.1, forward strand.
CTTGAGCTTTGTATCGAAACCGCTTTCCCATTCACGTTGACCGAAGACAGCGCAATGCGCAGATAGCCAGGATGCGTGAGCCGTCCGGAGTGCCGCGCAGCAACTACCCGGCCGATCACGTGCGCTCCTTCGGCGGCCACAGTCTGACCGTCGACCACGATGGGTTGATCCAGCGTCGCTTCAAATTGATCGCCAGGCTGCGAGGTCGCGCTCGAAACCGCGTTTTGCAGTCGAACGGTAATTGCCGTGCCAGACGGAATCACAACTTCCTGCGGAACGAGAGAACCGTTCGCGTTCTTGCTCTGCTCGGGATTATCAGCGTCTTTGTTGCCAAAAGGCGCTGCAGCGCCGGCTTGATCGCTGACCTTCAGCGCCGCGCTGGCGGGCGTTGCCATCTGCTTGCTGCAGCCTGCGCCCGCGAGAAGGAGCGTAGCCAGCCCGAAACCGGAAATACACTTGGGGAACTTCATCATTCTCCTGCGGCCTGCTCGTCGATTTTTCTGTCTGCCGGCACTACCGCACTTTCGCAAGTGCAAACGAGATACCAGACAGAGTCATTGAAAACAAAGAGGTTACCGCGATATAGACATGTAAATATTGCAGCGGGGCTTTCCTTTAGTCCTAGGAGAAAGACCTAGGTATGGGCACAATTATTCTGAGATTACCTGCGCCAGTCTGCCTGATCGAACGAGTTCCGCGAGTCGGGAGAAGTCGCCGGCAAGCACGCGGTCTTGTTCCACACGGGCGCTTGCTTCGCGGATCGTCGCATGAGCCTTCTGCAGGCGCGGACTGGTCTTGAGCGGAGCGAGAAATTCGACCGCCTGGGCGGCGGCAGCCGCCTCGATGGCCAGGACATGTGTGGTGTTTTCGACAACGCGCTGCAGCTTAAGAGCGGCGGCCATTCCCATAGAGACGTAGTCTTCCTTGTTGCCGCTGGTGGTGATCGAGTCCACCGAAGCGGGATGTGCCAGCACCTTGTTTTCGCTGGCCAGGGCGGCGGCCGTAACCTGCGGCATCATGAATCCCGAGTTGAGACCTGCGCCGGCGGCGAGAAATGCCGGCAGGCCTTCGTTGAGCGCGGGATTCACCATGCGCTCGATGCGCCGCTCGGAAATTCCTGCCAGGGCCGTTAAAGCAATCGCCAGGTAATCGAGCGCAAAGGCAATTGGTTCGCCATGGAAGTTACCCCCAGAAAGCACGTGTCCTGAATCGGGCTGCTCGTTTCCGGTGGTGTGTCCGCGACGATCGTCGATCTCTGGGACCCTCGAAGACCGCAGCGGCTCACGCTGATCGCCCGAACCAGCAAACACCAGTGGATTGTCGACCGCAGCGTTCATCTCCACATCGAAGACACCGCGGCAGAACGCTAACGTATCGCGCACCGCGCCGTGAACTTGCGGAATGCAGCGCAGCGAGTAAGCATCCTGCACGCGATTGCAATCGATGTCCGACTGACGAATCTCGCTGCCTTCCAGCAGACGGCGCACGTTGCGCGAGCTCGTGAGCTGTCCCGAATGGGGACGCGCACGATGAATGCGTTCATCCATTGCGACCGTCGTGCCGCGCAGGGCATCAAGAGTAAGTGATCCAAGGACATCGGCAGTATCGACAAGGATCTCAGCCGCGATCAGCGAAAGCGTGCCGATCGCGAGCATTGCTTGTGTTCCATTGATGAGCGAAATGGCTTCTTTGGCTTCGAGGGCAATTGGCTTTACCTGCGCTGCCCTCATGGCCTCGACTCCGGGCAGGCGGTGTCGTTCGAAAATAGCTTCGCCTTCTCCGGCGAGCACGAGCGCGAGATGCGCCAGCGGAGCGAGATCGCCGCTGGCCCCAACGCTGCCTTGGGAAGGCACGATCGGATGCACTCCACGATTCAGCATCACGCAGAGGGTGTCGATCACAATCGGACGCACGCCGGAGAACCCCTTCGCTAGCGAGTTGGCGCGCAACAGAATCATCGCTCGCACTGTGAATTCGGAAAGAGGAATGCCGACTCCAACTGCGTGAGAGCGAAGCAGGTTCATCTGCAGTTCGCGAATCTGTTCGGAAGCGATGCGCACATCGCTGAGCTTTCCCACACCGGTCGTAACTGCGTAGGCGACTCGGTTCTCGCGCACCAGGTCATCAATCACCTGGCGCGAAAGCTCGACCTTCTCGCGAGCATCGGGAGCAAGCAAGATAGGCTGGCGGTCGTAAACGACCGCGCGCAGATCTGCGAGTGTGAGATGTTCGCCGTCGATGTGAAGAGCGGTCAAAATCGGCTACCAGCTTCCAGCTACCAGCTTCCAGCTAAACCCAAATCGGCTTCCATTGTGTAGCCAGACGCAAGTCTGGAAGCTGGTAGCTGGCGGCTGGCAGCTTGTTTTCACGCCACTCCCGGGTACCTTCCCCCATCAACCAGGATCGTCTGCCCTGTTACATACGAAGCACGGTCTGATGCCAGCCAGACAATCGCGTCGGCAACTTCTTCGGGTCGTGCCAGTCGACCGAGTGGGATCTCTTCCGACCACTTCTGATGAATTTCACCGATGCTCGCGTTTGCTGCCAGAGCTCTGGTTCGGGCTAGCTCGTTGAGACGTTCCGTTGCTGTATATCCAGGAGCAACGTTGTTGAAGGTGATGTTGTGCTTACCGAATTCGACGGAGAGACTTTTCAGCAGCCCCACAACAGCGGGACGGATCGCATTCGACATTATCAAATCGGGAATTGGCCCTTTTACCGATGTGGAAGTGACGGCAATGAAGCGCCCGGCGCCCGACTTCTGCATATAGGGAATCACCGCTTTGGCAAGGCTGACAACGCTTAGAAAAATCAGGTCGATATTTCGCCGCCACTCTTCGAGTTCGATAGAAAGAAAGTTCTTAGCCGGAGGGCCTCCGGAGTTCGCAAGACACACATCGATGCTGCCGAGCTTTTCCGCTACTTTCTTCACGAATTGCCGCACTGCGTCAAAGTTGGTGACATCAACCGCATCTGCCAGAATTTCCGAATTGTGGCGCGCGCGAATATCTTGCACCGCTTTGTGCAACTTCGTCCGACTGCGTGAGCACATGGCGAGGCGAGCGCCCTCTGCAGCAAAGCGTTCTGCTGCGGCGCGGGCGATGCCTTCGCTCGATCCTGTAAGCAATACGACTCTATTCTTGAGACCTGTCTCCATCGTTAGCTTTGCGCAGCCGGGGGAGCGTCCATCACGTACATGCGGTTTGGCGCTCCTGCCTTGATCTTATTGCGCTCAAAACATGACTTGATCCGGCGCCGCAGCTCGCGGCGAATCGCATATTGCTTGCCCGGACGCGTTTTCGTGACCATCAGGTAATCCACTTCAGATCCATTCACGCGCTCAATCCCCGGAACTTCCGGACGCGACACAATGTATTGTCCGTACTCAGGATCGTTCTCCAGATCCTCACCAACCTGTTTTAACAACTGAATCACTCGATCCGAACTTTCACTGTAATCGACGGAGACATGTAGCGCGACCTGCGCCCAGTCGCGTGTCATGTTGGAGATGATCTTCACTTCGCTGTTCGGAACCGAATGCAATGCGCCAGTGTCATCGCGCAGAACAGTCTTGCGCAGCGACATGTACTCCACTGTGCCCTGCACGCCGGCAATTTTCACCACGTCGCCGATGTCATAGATGTTCTCGACAAGGATAAAGAATCCGTTGATGACGTCATGCACCATCGTTTGCGCGCCGAAACCAATCGCCAATCCTACGATGCCTGCGCTGG
>DATEMI010000259.1:0-6754 GCA_035275665.1 Terriglobales bacterium
AGTTCGATCACCTCTTCGGTCTTGGCGAAGCTGCAAGGCGCATAAAACAATCCCGCCGACATCCCAAATGCGCCGTCGTCCATTCCCTGCGCAACCAGCTTCTTCATATCTGCGAGTTGAGCATCCGTGGGCGCAGCGTCGGACATCCCCATCACTTTCCGCCGCACGGAACACATTCCTACCAGCAGCGCGGCGTTAGTACCGATTCCCTGCTGCTCCCATTTGCGCAGCGCATCGGCAATCGGCAGCGGACTCGAGCCGTCGTTGCCGGTGATCACCGTCGTCACACCCTGCATGAGATATGGTTCGTTGCTGTTGCGCGGCGGTGTCGACAGGTCGTCTGCAGTGTGCGTGTGCGGATCGATAAATCCAGGCGCAAGGATGAGTCCCGCAGCGTCGATACTCCGTGAGGCCTTGATGTGGTCTTTCAACGAATCGCCCAGGTAAACGATTCGATCGCCATTGATCCCAAGGTCTAACCGCTGTGCCGCGGATCCACTACCGTCGAGCAGCTCGCCGCCAACGATCAGTACATCGAGGTTTTCGGGTTTGCTGCGGATCGATTGGGACTGGATGTCATTAGTCGGGATAAAAAGCAGAACAAAAGGTGCAAATACCGCGAGAAGAGCTTTTCTCATAGGGCAGGCAGGCTTTGGGTTGGGATAGACTTGCGCCCGCGATAGTACCAGATTGAAATCCCGAGCCCGACTCCAAAGCAACTCGAATCGTTTCGAGCAAAGTTTTTGCATTGACAACTATCATCGATGAAAGAAACAATTCCACCCCTTAACCGACGCGAAGTCGAGTGTGGGACAGAAATTCAGGTACCCGGGCCGGCCGCGTGAAATCGAGGGCGAAGATGAAAGTACGAATCGCAGGCATCACGATCTTCCTGTTGCTCCTGAGTACAGCGTGGTCCCAGGTCAGCACATCGCGCATCGAAGGAACGGTTCTCGATAAGAGTGGAGCCGTTGTTCCCGGTGCTTCAGTAAAAGTCACGAGCGAAGGCACTGGCGTTAGCTACGACACGAAAACCAGCAGTTCTGGAACCTGGTCCGTGCCTTCCCTGACTCCTGGAAAATATACGGTCACGGTCAGCCACGAAGGCTTCCAAACAACTACCAGCCAGCACAACGTGCTGTCAGTTGGGGCGCCGCTAGTGGTGAACTCAACCTTGCTGGTTGGTGGCACGACTCAGGTTGTCGAAGTGGAATCGTCGTACCAACGCATTGAGACTACCAATGCAACTGTCAGCGATGTAATGACGACTCAGCAGGTCCAGAGCTTGCCGCTGAACGGACGAAACCCACTGAGCCTGCTGACTCTTGAGCCAGGGGTGACGCAGCGTCCAACGTCTGCGAGCGGATCGGGAACACACGTCTTTGGCTCGCGCGATCGCGCACACAACGTCACCATCGACGGCATCGACGCGAACGAATCGACGGTTCCCAATCCTCAGAGCAACATCCAGCGCCTGAATCCCGACAACGTGCAGGAGTTCCGCACTATCACGCTGGATGCGACGGCAGAACAGGGAAGAAACAGCGGCGCGAACGTGATGATCGCAAGCAAGCCGGGCACCAACAGCCTGCATGGTGACATCTTCTATTTCAATCGCAATACCGCTTACAACGCGAATGAATGGTTCAACAACTACACCAACCAGGCGCGGCCTATCCTCGATCTGCATCAGTGGGGCTTCGATGTAGGCGGGCCTATTGTGAAGAACCACACATTCTTCTTCGGAAGCTATCAGGGCAACAAGATCACGCAAACCGAGCCCATTTCAGCGACCGGAGTTGGCGTCGCAGGATTCGGCGCTCCAACCACATACACGACCCTGGCACGGCAGGGAATCTTTCGGTTCGTACGCGGCAAGATCAATGTGAACGGGACAAGTGTCACTCAAAATTCCCCGCTTCTAGTCGACGCCAGCGGAAATCTCAACCCTGGAGTGCCGGTTTGCAACGGAACCACTATTACCGGCAATTGCGTAGATAGCTACAACATCTTCGCCAACGATCCTGCCGGCATTGGACCTGACTCGAAGGTAGCTCCATTGCTCGGCAAAATGCCCCTGCCAAACGACTTCGCTCTCGGCGACGCCCTGAATACTGGCGGATTCGACTGGAACCCTCCGGCCGCGTTCAAAGGTCCGAATGTGATGGCGCGCATCGATCACAATTTCAACGACAACAACAACATTTTTGGACGATTCCTGATTGGCAGTTACAACACCACGCAAGGCGACTTCCTCAATGCGCGTCCAGAAGTCTTCCCCGGATTTCCACCCCTCGGCGAGGTGACTCGCGACAATTCCAACCTGGCCATAAGCTTTCGCCACACCTTTTCGCCCACGCTGGTGAACGAGCTCACCATGGGCTATAACCGCTTCAAATTCTTGTTCACGTTCGGTGAGTCGAACCCCGGCTTCCCGGATGCGACTAAGAATCCACCATGGGCTGACGACTGCGTCGTCGGTTCGACATTGAACGTGGATTCTCCCTTCTGCGGCTCCGCGCATACAGCCCGTGCTGTTACTGCTCCGCAGCTCGTCGACAACGTGAGTTGGGCGCACGGTGCTCACAACCTGAAACTTGGAGTGAACTTCCGCTTCTATATCCACAACGACAGCCGCGGATTCTTCGGCAGCAACATCGTCGATCCGATTATCAGTTTCAGGCAGTCGTTCCGAACGGCGGGACTTACGAATTTCCCAACGGGAACGGGAGCCTCCGCGCCCTCTTCAACAGACCTGACGAATATTCAACAGGCTGCGGTAGAGTTGCTCGGTATCCCCGGACGAATTACGCAAGCCTTTCCCGCCGATTTCGCCCATAACGTCTATGGGACTGGCCTTGAAACCGTCTATACGCGTGCGCACCAATACGATTCCTACGTTCAGGATGAGTGGCACGTGAAGCCGAGCCTCACGTTGAATCTGGGCGTGCGATGGGAGTTTAATCCGCCGCCATTTGATGCCAAGGAATCGCTGGTTCCAAACGGCAACATCGCTACCGGGCCAGTCTCATTCGTTAAGGCGGACTCCTGGTACAAGAACAATAACTGGACCGCTTTTGGTCCCAGATTGGGAATCGCCTATTCTCCCGATCAGAAGACGAGTATCCGTGCTGGATATTCCTGGATGTTTGACACTATCAGCACCTTTCAAGTCACAGCTCAAGCGGGAAAGGTGCCGGGGTTCGCTCTAAACTGCGTAAATCAGTGGAGTACGAGTCTCACACCGGCTGCATTTGCGCCAAGCGCCGGCTGTGTATTGCCCTCGGGTACAAACAACAGGATTGCCGGCGGATTCCCGGTCAGCGTGCCGGCTCCTTCGACGACGCCTTCAGCGGCGTTGACCCAGCCCGCATACCAGCAAAATGGCTTGGCTCCTTCGGTCGGGGCATTTGATCCGAACCTGAAAAATCCCTCTGTGCATGAATGGAGCGTCAGCATTCAGCGCGAACTGCCGGGCAGTTTTGTGACGGAAGTCGGCTATGTGGGAAAACGCGGTACACACCTGTATCGAGCCTACGATCTGAACCAGATCACTCCACCGTCTGATTTCCTGAATTCTTTTCTCATCGCGCGGCAGAACGTGATGCTTGGCTGTGCTGCTGACGGGAACGGCTGTGCTGGAGGAGGGAATCCGACTGTGCTGCGCAGTCTTGTAGGATGTTCGGCAACGGGAACATGCTCCGGCCTTAATGGCAGCACGTTCAAAACCGACTTTCTTCAGAATAATCTCGGCGACCTTGCCACGCGTATCGATCAAGGCAACAACATCGTTGCCAGAGGATTCCCCGGCAACTACTTCCGTCCGAATCCGCAGTTCACGCAAATCTTCTTCCAGGATTCCGGTGGAGACTCTTACTACCATGGCGCCTACGTCGGAGTTCGACGCCGCTTTGAGCAAGGGCTGACGTTCGGCTTGTCGTATACCTACAGCAAATCGATCGACGACGCATCTATCGATCCGGTCGGGGCTTCGACGGGTGGCGGCTTGAGCACCACGAACAGCATCACTCCAACCGACATCCATAACTTCCGGCTGGATCGTGCGCTGTCGGATTTCGACAATCGCCACGTGCTCAGCATGAACATGGTGTATGAGTTCCCGTTTGGCGAAGGGAAACGGTTTGCTTCCAATGTTCCGAAGTTTCTGGATTATGTGATTGGCGGATGGACCTACACCGGCATCTTTGACTATCAGAGCGGAGAGCCATACACGATTCTTAGCGGAGCACAGACCACCAGCAGCGAACATGTCAGTACTGCGCTGATCAAAGGTCCAATGGATACTGGTCACCTTCAGTTCGTAAATGGCATTGAAGGCCCCGTCATGTACAACACCGGCCCGCTAATCACAAATCCAGCCGATCCGAATTTCGATTGCCGCAATGTGATTGGCAGTCAAACCTACTTCTGCATTCCCCAACCCGGTCAATTCGGGAGCGGACGCAACCTGGCCCAGGGCCCAGATTTCTGGAACCTGGATTCAGGATTGATGAAGAACTTCAAAATTACGGAGCGGGTGAATCTTCAGATCCGTGCCGAAGCTTTTAACGTGCTGAATCACCCAAACTTCAACAACCCACGCAATGCCAGTTCGGGAACTCCCCGCGTGAACAACTCACTGTTTGGCCGTACCTGCTGCACCACAGCAGCGCTGCCTGCATCAGCCACCGTGATCGCAATCGGCGAACCGAATCGTGTGTTGCAGTTGGGAACGAAGATCACGTTCTAAGAACCTCTAACTGTTAAACTCAGGCCTCGCCCATTTCGGGCGGGGCTTTTTCTTGGAGCAAGCCATCTTGATTAAACCCCTCTTCAGAACTTTCACTAGATCTCTGCTTTGTGGAGCTTTAGCTTCTCTGTGCTTCAATCCGGTTTGTGCTCAGGAGGTCTCCCAATCCGGCCTCGAGCTCAAGGCAGCCCGGCCCATGGTCGAGGAGCCGGAGCGGGCTCCTCACGCAATGATTGCCAGCGCGAATCAACTCGCCTCACAGGCGGGCTTGTCGATTTTGCGCAAAGGCGGCAATGCTGTGGATGCGGCTGTGGCCGTCGCATTTGCGCTGGCTGTCGTTCATCCAGAAGCAGGAAATCTTGGTGGAGGCGGATACATGCTTATCCGCACTTCCAATGGCGCCACACGCGCCATCGATTACAAGGAGATGGCTCCGGCATCCGCGCATACGGGGATGTTTGCCAACCGATTGGAATCGAGAGTCGGATATAAGGCGTCAGCGGTTCCGGGGACCGTTGCCGGCATGGGACTCGCCTATGCCCGTTTTGGAAAACTGTCGTGGAAAGAGGATCTTGAGCCAGCTCATCGCCTGGCCAAAGATGGATTTCCTGCCTCGCAGCGTATGGAGCTGATTCTGGCTCTGCAGGCGCCGGTGATGAAGCAGTTTCCCGAATCGGCAAAAATCTTTCTTCATGGATCCGATCGACCGCTTAAGCAAGGCGAACCGGTCAAGGAGCCTGAGCTCGCGGCGACCATCGAACGTATCCAGAAGCATGGCTGGCAGGAGTTTTACGAAGGTAAGACTGCGCGCCTGATTGACGCCGACATGCAGGCCCATGGCGGAACGATTCGTTACGACGATCTGCGGGCTTACAAGGCCATTGAGCGCGATCCGGTGAAAGGCACATTTCGCGGGAATCAGGTTCTTTCGATGCCACCGTCTTCGAGTGGCGGCACAACCCTCATCGAGATGCTGAACATTTTCGAAAACTTCCCTGCGCAGCTTGGCATGGAAGGCTCGACCGAGCAGCGCCACCACATGATCGAATCGATGCGGCGCGCGTTTCGAGATCGCGCCGAGTACTCCGCCGATCCGGCGTTCTTTCCCGTGCCGATCGATCTTCTTACTAGCAAGGATCACGCGCGCGAACTGGCCGGCACGATCATGCCGGATCGCGCGACACCATCATCCAGTCTCGCTCCTGACGTGGCGCAGCCAAGCCCAGGCATTCACGAATCCGCAGACACGACTCACTTCTCCGTGATCGACGAAGCCGGAAACATTGTGAGCAATACCTACACGCTCAACGATTTCTATGGCTCGCAGGTAATGATCGCTGGAACCGGCGTGCTGATGAATGACATCATGAGCGCTTTCAGCAGCAAGCCTGGAGATCGCGGCGAGGTGAAACCGGGCAAGCGTCCGATTTCGTCGATGACTCCGACGATCGTCCTTCATCCTGACGGCTCGCCATGGTTTGCGCTCGGCTCGCCGGGATCGGCAACGATTCCCAATACGGTATTCCAGGTGATCGTAAATATCATCGACAGCAAGATGTCGTTGCGCGACGCCATTGAGTATCCGCGAATCCATCAGCAGTTCATGCCAGACGAAGTCGATGTTGAGCCTGGAGCGCTGGTGTTTGATGTGGCGGAAAAGCTACGCGCCTACGGCGACAACATCAATCCCAAGCTGCGCTCCCAGGGAGACGTTCACGCGGTTATGGTGGAAGAAGGAACTGGCTGGCGTCTCGGCTGGTCGGATGGGAGGCGAGGAGGACGAGCTGTGGGGTACTGAAAGAGGCCGCGTTTGTCCTTTGGGTCGAAGCCCAAGACTTGAGAGGCTGCGGAAAAATGCTGTGGATTTAGGGAAGGGCACGGATTCATCCGTGCCGTCACAAGCAGTTCCCATTATGGTTCGGCTTTAGCCACTGAGGTAAGCCTTTTGTTCCCAAAGGGAACAAATTACCTCAGGCGCTAAAGCGCAAGATTGATCCCGCCCGC
>DATEMI010000260.1:0-3214 GCA_035275665.1 Terriglobales bacterium
CGAAACCAGAAGCGATCGTCTTTCAACCACGACGGACGCACGGTGCCAAATACGAGCGGAGTCGTGTTGTAGGGCATGAACTTTTCCGCACGCGCGTAGTCATCGGCGGTAATCGTTGGAGCTGAGTTAGTAGTTTGGGCCAGGGAAGAAAGCTGAAAAAAGCAGAATAGGAAAACGCACACGCTCCGGCAGATTCGGGACATGCGACATGGTCGCAAATCTTAGCCAATCCGTAAACGTTTGCCTAATGCTGATATGTGCACGGGCACTCGCGACCGTCACTCCCGCGGAGTGGTACCCCGCCGCTCAGAAATCGTGAAAGTCGAGTTCGCGGGGCTCTCCGTTTTCATCGAACAGCTCGGCGGGACTCGGTGCTGGCGCACTGTTGTCCGCCGGGGACTTGGATTCCGACTTCCGCTCCGCCTTCTTTCTCGCTTTCTCTGCCTGCCGTTCGCGGCGAGCGCGCTCTCGTTCGCGCTTCTTAAAAGTCTGACTAACCGGCATGAGCACCTCCTAAAATTGGCTTTCGGCTGCTGTCATTCGGCTACAGCGAAACACTGGCAACACCGAAGACAACGCAATAGCAAAAATCAGCTTCCGTCAGTTAGACCGCTGCGTAGCGCTGGAATACTTCTCCAGGCAGTCGGACCATTTTGGAACCGGGCATCACCTGCACTGGAGCACCTTGAACGACGACTGGACCCGAGCGCTCCTCGATCGGCAGATCGTCATCGACGCTCACCCTCTCCATCTTCAATCCCAGCGTGCGCTCGATCGTTCGGAACTCGGCTCGGTCCTGGTGGGTGACGAACACCGACGCCACTCCTGCAGCGCCGATACGTCCAGTGCGGCCCACGCGATGGATCAGGTCTTCGGCCAGTTGCGGCAGCTCGTAGTTGATCACGTGCGCAACATCGTCCACGTGAATGCCCCGTGATGCGACGTCTGTGGCAACGAGTATCGGCACAGTTCCATCTTGAAACCGCGCCAGGGCTGCATTGCGCTGCGATTGCGAGCGGTCACCGTGCAGGGCATCTGCGCTGAATCCCTGCTTCTCCAGTTGTCGCGCAAGCCTGTCGGCGCCGCGCTTGGTGCGAACGAAAACAAGGCAGCGGCCGTCTTCCTGATGGAGGAGCCGCACAAGCAGCGACAATCGCTGATTGGAGGCAATCTCGAATGCCTGCAGTTTCACGCTGGCAGCCGGCTTCGATGTCGAACCCAGAGCAATGCGCAGCGGATTCTCGACGAAATCGCTCACGATGTGCGCCACTGCCGGATCGAGCGTCGCGGAAAAGCACAGCGTCTGGCGCTCACGCTGCAAGCTGTTTGTGATGCGGCGGATCGCCGGCAGAAAGCCCATGTCGAGCATGCGATCGGCTTCATCGAGCACCAGGATCTGCGTCGTGTTCAGCTTGACCAGGTTTCGGCGAAGAAAATCCTCCAATCGTCCTGGAGTCGCGATCACGAGATTCGCTGTGCGCAGCGCCGCAATCTGCTGGCGCTCCGATGCTCCTCCAATGGCGAGAGCCGCAGCGCGCAGCTTCTTGCCGCGCAGCTGCTCATATTGTTGTTGAACCTGAATGGCCAATTCCCGTGTTGGCACGAGCACCAGCGCGCAAACGCCCGCGCTGCGGATGGTCAAGAGCCGTTCGGCTACGGGAATCAGGAACGCAAGCGTCTTGCCGGTGCCGGTCTGCGCGGTGGCCAGCAGATCTCTTCCGCTGAGGGCGGCCGGAATTGCGTTGGTTTGTACTGGCGTGGGTGTGTGAAAGTTGTTGGCGAAAAGTCGCTCCGCGAGATACTTCGCAATGGGGAGCTCAGAAAAATTTGAAATCAAAAAGTCTTCTTTCTTCAGATCGCGGCATCGAGAATGACGGCCGAATTGGTTTCGGCAGCTTTCACTTCGTCCGCTTGGACCCGCTGCGCCACAATCGGCGCAGAGTGCCCGCTGATGGCCTCGAGGGCCTCATTGATGGTGATGTGCATACCCACTGAACTTCTCGCCATACGTCGGGCAGAAGAAGACGTGAGACGGCACAGTTGAAATCGATTTTGCACTTTATCGTTCGCACGATGAACGAGATCGGAACGCATTAGAGACTCCTCTCGGCGGCGGGATGGGCGAGCCGGAGGCCAAGCCTCCGGCGCTTTGTTCTTCGTGCCTGATTAGAGAGCGCGAACTTCTTCAGCCTGGAGGCCCTTCTGACCCTTAGTCACCTTGAATTCCACGCGCTGACCTTCAGCCAGGCTGCGGAAGCCGTTGGACTGAATGGCAGTGTGATGAACAAATACGTCCTCACCGGTCTCGCGCTGAATGAAGCCAAAGCCTTTGGCGTCGTTAAACCACTTAACTGTTCCTTGTTCCATTGATAGATACACTTCTTTCTTCGTTGATGTTTACGTTGAACTGGATCGGAAGTTACTTCAGGGCAGGAACTGCGTTTCAGGCGAGAACTTGCTCAAACGTCCGTGTCGAATTGAACGTGAGTTGATTATAGCATGTGAGGTGGACGCTCCTTAGCATCGGACGCATCGCACACCAAAAAAGGTTACTAACTCTGTTTCCCCTGCTGCATTAGCCAGGAGCCAAAAGCGATAGCCAGTAGCTGATTTCTCGCCGTTGCCTTAGCCGACTGCCGAGTGCCGACTGTGTGAATGCCGTTTTCCTTCGCTTGACAGAATAAGAGTACGAGCGTACTCTTACGTCATGCGGTACTCGCCCGAGCATAAAGCGCAGAATCACGAGAACATTCTCTCCGTGGCCGCTCGCTCGTTCCGCGAGCACGGCGCTAACAGCAGCGGCATCGGGACGGTGATGAAGAAGGTGGGCCTCACGAAGGGTGGCTTCTACCGGCATTTCAAGAGCAAGGATGACCTCTTTGTCGAAGCTGTGGCGCGGGCAGTTGAAGAGACAGGAAACGGCATGGTGGAGGCGGCAAAGTCCGCGCCCGAAGGACAGGCTCTGCGCGCGATCATCGAGCGCTATCTGAGCGTGGGCCATGCGAATTCGCCAGGCAGCGGTTGCGTACGCGCCACCCTCGGGCCGGAACTCGCGCGGAAACCGGTAGCCGTGCGCAAAAGGATCGAGGTGCTGCTGGAAGCGTATCGTGAGCGGCTTTTGCCATTCATGCCCGGTCCCACACGAGAAGAGAAGCAAGCTAAGATCAGGTTGTTGTTCCCAAGCATGGCGGGAGTATTGATGATGGCCCGGGTT
>DATEMI010000261.1:0-13267 GCA_035275665.1 Terriglobales bacterium
TTCCTGCTGAGAAGCTCCGTCGTGGATGGCTCGCCGAAGCTGAGGCGCGGCAGAAGTGAGCGGCTGCTCGCGTTCAATCCAACCCGCGAACAGAGACGATCTTCTATCTTCATGTGAAGAACTCGAACATTTCCAGTCTGCCCGCGCGCAATTCCAATGACGAAGTCACGGTAGTCATTGAGACGCCGAAGGGTCATCGCAACAAATTCAAGTATGACGAAGAGAAAAACGTCTTCAGGCTGAGTGGTGTTCTGCCCGTCGGCAGCAGCTTTCCGTACGACTTCGGATTTATTCCGTCCACGAATGCCCCGGATGGCGATCCAATTGACGTTCTCCTGCTGATGGACGAACCAGCATTCCCTGGCTGTCTGATTGACGCGCGTCTCGTCGGCGTGATCGAAGCTGAGCAGACGGAAGACGGTAAGACCACACGTAACGATCGGCTGATCGCTGTCGCCGCACATTCCAACGACTATTCGGACTTGCGCTCGTTGCGCGATGTCAATCCGCATCTGATCGAAGAAATTCAACATTTCTTTGTCAGCTATAACCAGGTTCGCGGAAAGAAGTTCAAGCCGCTGGGAGTCTATGGCCCAAAACGGGCTATGAGGCTGCTGGAGCAATGCATGAAAGATGCCGGCGAGAATAAGAAGAAACGCGCAGCCTGAGCCGCATTATGATGAGCAGCCATGACTCGCGTGCTCGTCGCCAGCTCCAATCCTGGCAAGCTGGCTGACTTCGCTGCTGCCGCCGCGCTCTTTGATGTCGAAGTCGCGCCGCTGCCCGGCATCAAGCAAATCCAACCTCCGGAAGAAACTGGAGGCACGTTCGAAGAAAATGCGCGGCTCAAGGCCGAATATTACAGCCGCCATGCGCCGGATGAAATTCTGATCGCAGACGATTCCGGATTAGTGGTCGATGCGCTGGGAGGCGAACCGGGCGTGCGCTCAGCGCGATACGCCGAAGATGCGGGAATCTCCACCCATGATCCCGATGCTGCCAACAACGTTTTGCTATTGAGAAACGCGGAAGGAATTCCCGATCCGCAACGCCAATGCGCCTTCGTGTGCGCCATCGCGGCGGCCCAAGGTGAAACCATCCTTCACACATTCACGGCCCGAGCCCGAGGTATGCTGCTGCGCGAGACGCGCGGCAACAACGGCTTCGGATACGATCCGCTCTTCTACTTTCCCCAGCTCAGGAAATCGTTCGCAGAGCTCTCGCGAGAAGAAAAACTGAAAGTGAGTCATCGTGGAGCGGCGTTTCACATGTTTCTCGAGTGGATGAACGCACGCAAGCAGGCGCATGTTTAGAACGAGAATCAGCAAAGACATCGTTGTAGAGTTTCTTCCGCCTGCACGCCGATCGCGAAGAGAGAAGGTAATTGTATTGTGCGATGGCATGCCGTCAATCCCGCGCAAACAGGTCCTCGCCGGTTTTTTGGCCGATAAAGGCTTCTGGGTGTTCTATCCGCGCTATCGCGGAGCTTGGGAGAGCGGAGGGCAGTTCCTGGCGCGCTCTCCGCACGAAGACATTCTGGATGTAATCACCGCACTTAAGAAACCGATTCGTGAAGTCACATTCCGCAAGCGATTTCGCATGAGCGCTGCCGAGATATTCGTTATAGGCGGCAGCTTTGGGGGAGCGGCTGCCATTCTGTGCTCACTTGATGTGCGCGTGAAAAAGGTCATTGCAAATTGCCCGGTGGTCGATTGGTCAATTCTTGCCCACTCCGAACGCGCGGAGACCTCAAATCCGAGCTACGTCGCCTATATCGGCGAAGCGTTCGGCCGCGCTTACAGGTTGTCGGAACGAAATTGGAAGAAACTGCGTTCTGGAACGTTCTACAACCCGTCGCATCATGCGGCTGAGATCACGCCGGGCAAAGTACTTATCTTTCACGCCAAAGATGATCCATACGTCCCATACAGTTCAGTGAAACGTTTTGCTGAGAGGACCGGTGTGGCCCTAAAATCCTTCGCGCGAGGAGGACACATTGGAACTGAATACATTGTGCGGCGGTACTGGCGACAAATCGAGAGCTTCTTTGAAAAAGGAGATTGAATCAACGACAATCGGCAGCTTTCCCTCTGCGTGTCTGCAGAGAGGTTTCGGGTGGCTCGGGATTCTTCTTCTGTTGCCGCTCCTGGGCTTCGGTCAGCAGACGGGGACAAGCAGCAGCCTCCCTGCTCCGCAGGAAGGCGATTACATCGCCCACAACTTTCATTTCCGATCGGGCGAGACTCTTCCGGAATTGCGGCTGCACTATACGACATTTGGAAAGCCGCAGCGCGATGCTAACGGCCGCGTCAACAATGCGGTGCTGATCCTGCATGGTACGGGTGGAAGCGGCAGGCAATTCTTGGCGCCGCAATTTGCAGGGGTCCTCTTTGGTCCAGGGCAACTTCTCGACGTCAATCGCTATTTCGTCATCCTTCCCGATAACGTCGGCCACGGAAAATCGAGCAAGCCCAGCGACGGCATGCACGCTCATTTTCCGCAATACGACTACGACGACATGATCGCCGCACAGCACGAGATGCTGGAGAAAGGTCTGGGTGTAAACCATCTGCGTCTCGTAATGGGAACATCGATGGGCTGCATGCATTCCTGGGTCTGGGGAGAGACGTATCCAGACTTCATGGATGCGCTCATGCCGCTTGCGTGCCAACCTGTGCAGATCGCCGGCCGCAATCGCATGTGGCGCAAAATGGTGATCGACGGCATCCGCAACGATCCCGATTGGAAGAATGGCGAGTACACCACCGAACCTCGCGCTGCACTGGAGATTGCGACTGACTTTTTGTTGATCGCCGGCAGCGCGCCGCTCCCCATGCAGATCCAATATCCCACGCGTGATGCAGCGGACCAGTACCTGGAGAACTATCGCAAGCGCGTCACCCATACCATCGACGCCAATGACATGCTGTATGCCGTAAACTCTTCGCGCAACTACGATCCATCCCCCAATCTCGAACAAATTATTGTCCCCGTGATGTACATCAACTCCGCCGACGATTTCATCAATCCTCCCGAGCTAGGAATCGCGCAACGCGAAATCATGCGAGTCAAGCGCGGACACTTCGTCCTGATCCCGGCTTCGGCTCAGACTCATGGACACGGAACCCATACTTGGGCCATCTTCTGGCAGGAGTACTTAAAGCAATTGCTGGACGACTCCGCGCGTCCGTAGAAAGGCGAACACGAGTGCTCGCGAAGAAGATGAGGCAAGAGGTCACGAGCAAATCTCGGTGACCTTATTGTTTCGTTCTTGGTGAACTTCGTGTTCTCTCTTCTTCCCTTGACAGCCGATACATAGATAATCTATAGGTATGCAGCATGGCGAAGAAGCCCGATTTGCTTCCCGGCACGCTCGACATGCTGATCCTGAAGACGCTCACCCGCGCGCCGCTGCACGGCTACGGAATCGCGCAGGCGATCAAGCAACTTTCCGATGATGTACTCACCGTTGAGGAAGGCTCTCTTTATCCAGCGCTCCAACGACTGCTACTGCAAGGATGGGTAAAGGCCGAGTGGAAGATGACGGAGACGAACCGGCGCGCTCGCTATTACACGTTGACCAGCTCAGGGCGTAAGCAGTTGGGTATTGAACTCTCCGACTTCCAGCAAATGATTGGCGCGATCACTCGCGTGCTGCAGAACGCATAAGAGCCGCAATATGGAATCCTTATTTTATTTCTTCCGCAAAGTCCGGCTACTACTTGCCCGTGGACGCTTCAATGGGGAACTGGCAGAAGAGGTGCAGTTCCATCGCAATGAGGCTGAACAACAGTTTCGAAAGCAGGGCTTGAGTCCAGAGGAGGCGACCACATCGGCAACGCGCTTACTTGGAAATGAATTGCGTTTAAAAGAACGAAGTGTCGATCGGGTGGAGTTCCGTTTCGAAACTACTTTTCAGGATGTCCGTTATGGAATTCGTCAGCTGCGGAACAATCCCGGCTTCGCGGCAACAGCGATTCTGATCGTTGGCTTGGGCATTGGCGCCATGACGGCGATCTTCAGCGCCGTAAATCCGATCCTGTTTAAATCACTGCCTTATCCACACCCTGGCCGCCTCATGTCGGTGTTCGAAATGAAGGACGGCGGATCGCGCCTGCCGAGCTTCGGCACCTTCATGGGAATCTCGGGGCAAAGCCAGTCATTCGACTCGATGGCTGTGATGAAGGTGTGGCGGCCAGCGATGGTGGGAATCGGGGAACCGGAATTCTTCTGGGGACAACGTGTGAGTGCGGAGTACTTTCGCACGCTTAACGTTGTTCCCGCATTGGGCCGCGATTTTCAGCCGGCAGATGATCAACATCACGGTCCGAACGTTCTCATCCTCAGCGATCGTCTGTGGCGCCGCCGCTTTGCGGCAGATCCGAACATCATCGGACGTGCGATCACCTTGGAAACAAGCCGGGGATTCGACGCGACCAGCAGCTACACGATTATCGGTGTGATGCCTGCAGGATTCGAGAATGTCCTCTCTCCCAATGCCGAAGTCTGGGCTCCGTTGCAGTACGACGCTTCGCTTGGGCTTGACGGTCCAGTATGGGGACATCATCTGAGCATGATTGCTCGGTTGAAACCTGGGGTCACCAAAGAACAAGCGACCAGCGAAATCGACTCCCTCCTTCCACCCTTCGGCAACGCGCACGCCAAAGGGTTCGATAGTGCAGGAGGAATTCCCGCGGGTGTAATCCTGACTTCGCTACACGACAACCTTATTTCTGGCGTCAAGCCCGCGCTTCTAGCGATTCTTGGAGCTGTGGTTCTGGTGCTCTTGATCGCCTGTGTGAACGTCACCAACCTTTTGCTGGCTCGCGCTGCGCAGCGACGCGGAGAGTTCGCGATGCGGGCGGCGCTAGGTGCAGCGCAAAGGCGACTCGTCCGTCAGCTCATCACGGAGAGCCTCCTCCTCGCGGTATTCGGGGGATTACTGGGAGTAGCGATTGCCGAAATGGGAGTGCGAGCGTTAGTGGCGCTGAGTCCTCCGGGATTGCCCAGAGTAGAAGCGATTCGCGTTGATGCAGCAGCACTAATTTTCGCTTTCATCATTACTACTTCCATCGGAGTAGTGGTCGGCCTTATTCCTGCGATTCAGTCCGCACGCAATGATCCACAGGCAAGCTTGAAACAGAGCGCACATCAAATGGCAGGTGCCCACCAGGTCGTGCGACGCTCGCTGGTTGTGTCCGAAGTTGCGCTCGCTCTCGTTCTGCTTTGCAGCGCAAGCTTGCTGCTGCGAAGCCTGGAACGCTTGTTCTCAGTCGATCCTGGGTTCGACTCCTCGCACCTGCTCACCATTGAGGTGCAAGAGTCTGGCAAGCGCTATGTAAACGACAACGCACGCTCTCTCCTATTCGATAAAGTGCTCGAGGTCGTGCGCCGTATTCCCGGAGTAGAGTCGGCGGCATTTGTGAACCAGTTGCCGTTGAGTGGTGACTACGAAGTGTACGGCATTGAGTACGAGTCTCTTCCCCATCAACAGGACGCTGCGTTCTGCTATCAGGTGAGTCCCGACTACTTCACGACAATGCGAATCCCTTTGCGTCACGGTCGTTTTTTTACCGAGCGCGACCGCACGACAGCTCCCATTCCTGTGCTAATCAGTGATTCATTAGCGAAACACAGATTTCACGACATTGATCCCATCGGCCAACGTGTACGCATGGGGCCAGATGTCGGACGAGCCGATGCGTCTTGGGCGGAGATCGTGGGAGTCGTCGGCGATGTCAGACAGTTGTCGCTGGCAGTAGGTGATGCGGAAGCGTTCTACACCACGCACTGGGCATGGGTCGACAACGTCCAATCGCTGGTTGTGCGAACTCGCGGAGACGCTGCGGCGCTCCTGCCTCTCGTACGAAGCGCAATCTGGTCTATCGATAAAGACGTACCGCTTCCCCGCATCGCCACCATGCAGAGTTTGGTTTCCGGCAGCGAAGCGGAACGGCGCTTCGCGCTCATCCTGTTTGAAGTGTTTGCCTTGGTCGCGTTGATTCTCGCTGCGACTGGAATTTACGGAGTTCTGTCGGGAACCGTCAACGAACGCACCCGAGAGATCGGTGTGCGCGCTGCGCTTGGCGCCACGCGCGGCGACATTCTCAACCTGATCGTCCGACAAGGAATCAGACTCACCTTTCTCGGTATTGCCATCGGCCTGGTTGGAGCTGTAGCGGCAAGCTATGCACTGATCACCCTGCTGTGGGGAATTTCTCGCCTCGACCCCGTGGCTTACGGCAGCGTGATCGCGATACTGTTTGCGATTTCAGCAATCGCCTGCTTCATTCCCGCATGGAGAGCGGCCCAAGTGGATCCGGCAATCACGCTGAGAGCCGAGTAAGAAAACCTGGATCGGAGTCTCAACAGAAAAGTTCACCGCTGCGTCAGCAGCGCGTAATCATGGCCGACTGTTGCTGTGTCGATTCGGTCCGGCATGGCAAATGTATTGTCGAGACCGACGCCAGGATACTTCGGCGTGATGTATCTCTTCACGAACATCTCCAGGGCGAGATGCGGCACATCCACTCCATCAATTGAGACGGTCTGAATCGTGACATGCCCTTGCCCATTCTGGGCCGAGGCCGTCGCGGTTACTTCGACCTCATGAACTCCGCTGAATATCGATAGCAGCGGATTCAGATTGTGCTTGCCTTGCTTCACTTCATCGAAATCGACTGTGGCATTCGCAACGATCGTGTCTGGCTGGCTATGAAAGATAACTTTCTGCACCCCTTGGGGCAGCTTGTATCCACCCTCGCGAAACCAGGCATTCGCTTCATCCGCGTTGAGTTGCGTCGAGCGACGCTGCACCGGTTTGCCGTTAGCATTCCGCTCCAGGTAGTCGAGTTTGTTCTGGAAAGCCTGAGCGGGCGCTGAGAAATGTTTCGTTCCCGGTGAAGTCTTCTGCGCTGAAGCTGGAAGAGCAAAAAGAATAAAAGCGAGAGCAAGCGTAGCGGCAACAATGAGGGATTGCGCCGGTTTCAAGTGGAGTCGAAACAAAATCTACCTCATCGAGACTGATCGAGCTTCGCTTGTTCCCGCGCTGCGCCTGGCTTCGGGCTGCTTTCGCTTGCAAGCACTCCCACGCCTTCGTTCTTGACGAGCCTCAGGTTCAACTCTCGATTCAGAGCGATTTCGCCGCTAACTTCGCGGACACCTGACGTCGATACCATTTTGGTACTTTCGAGCGTCACTCGTTGTTTCGCCAGCGCGAACTCTCCCGACCATTGCCCGAAAGTGAGCACGGAAGAATTCTCGCGATCTGCCGCGAAGGTCTGAATGCTTCCGTTGTGCCACGAGAAATTACCCGAGCCTGCAACTGAGGAAGAGAGCGCATCGGCAGTATTGCCACTCATCGACAGGCGGTAACTCACATCCACAGACCCAGTAGGATGCTCTTCTGAATGTGGGGCTTCCAATTGATCGACATGAACGCGCCGCAATAATCCGGCAGCGGTAATAAGCGGAGCCTTTCCGGAAAAATCAAAAGCCCATTCACCTGATGATTTTCCTCCGAAGACGTCGGCGTTCCAGCGCCGCACCTGTACCTTGCCATTTGCGATTTCCAGTTGTGCGTTTGCATTGCTGGCGTGCATCTTCGGAAGCGTCAAGTGCTGTATGGAAATTGTGCCCGACGATGGAATCTCGATCAGCCACTTGGCTTCGAAGTCTCTGCCAGAGTTGAAAAACGGCAAATTGATTCCCGAACTAGGAACCGAGAGTACTTCTCGCACCGCCGCTTCACGCAACTGGTCGGCCTGCAAGGTGAAATCCAAATTGCACGCCAGGTACCGTTCACAATTCCTGGATCCCTTGATCGAAGCTATAAGTTCCAGCCTTGCGTGAGGAAAGCTGGCCTGAAGCTTCTCAGCAGTGAAGCTGTTACCGTCGAAGACGAGTGTGCCCCCTTTTACGTGCAGCGGTTCAGCGAACCCATGCAGCGCCACAGTTGCACTGCGAAATTGTGCTTGCGCGGTCACAGTTGGAGGTGCGAAATGCTGCCATTCACCCGAGTAGCGCGCCTCAATTGCTCCAACACCTCGGAGATCTACTGAAGGCACATGCAAGCCGATGCAGCGCGCGATCTGCATCAGGCGCTGCCAATTCACGTCGCCGTTCAGTTCAACACTGTAACCATTCGCCTCAAGACTGGCGGATAGAGTAGCGTCACCACCCAAATCAAGCGTGACAGGCTGCAGAACTGCGCGGGAGTACGGAACCGTCACTTCGATGTGGCGCACTCCCAGGCTTGCGTTCTGCCCAGGTTCGAAGTTGATGACAACGTCCCTCGGAAAAATGAGAGCGCGGTCAAGAACATGGGAACGCAGCACGGCATTGCTGGCCGTGAACGTGCCATTCCAAATCGCGGGAGAACCTGCAGAGCCTTCGATCGTCCAGCTTCCATCGAGGATGCCATCGGCGCCTAGATCGTTTGGAAGTGTGCTCTTGGCATGCAGCGCGGCGCGTACAAGTGAAGCAATCGGAACTTCGCTGGCCACGAGCCGCACTGAATACTGGGGCGATTTGCTCAGCGGATGAAGCTCGCCCTGGGCATTGAGCACCCCGGACCCTAGCGGGGCCTTGCAGTTGAAATCGAATTGATCTTTCGCGCTAGTCTCTACGACCGTTGCTCGGAAGCGCTGCTCGCAATTGACGTGCAGATTGAAAGGAATTGAACGCGCGATGTCGTAACGACGAAATTCCTCGATGTCGGCATTGAGGCGTGCCGTGAAGTCGGCAGGGGTGCCCTTGAGCTCTGCATTCAGATCGACCACACCGCGCCAGCCCGGATCGTGTCCACGTACGATCTGCGCGATTGCGTTCACTTCCGGCTGTTCCCATGTGAACTGAAAATGAAACGGGGTCTTGGCAAATTCCGAGGCACGATCGAACGAGCCTGAAATCTTGATTGTGCCGGTATCGGTAACGCTTTCGTCGGTTCGCAGCGGAATCGCCTTTAGCCGCACGTTCCAACGATTCTCAGCAGCGAGCCATAAGGCAAACTGCGCGTCTGACAGCGCAAACGGCTTCTTCTCCGGACCGAATTTGAAATTGATTCGGCTTTCGGTGATTTCAACGTAAGGGAAGCGTGGTCGCCACTCCGGTTGTTTCTTGGCTGTTGGAGCTGATGGAACTTGAGCGGCGCGGTTAACAAGGCGCTCCATGTTCCAGTGTCCACTCGCATCGCGTACGAGGTTCAGACTGGCTTGCGTGAGTGACACGCTGGCAATTTCCAGTCGGCCGCGCCAGAGCGAAGAGATGCGCAGTGTCGCTACGCCATTTTCGTTGCCAGTTTGCAGAATAGGTTCGGCGCTGAATTCGTCGTCACTGATTCTTAGCTGGCGGAATGTGAATCCGGGAAGCGGGAGTAAGCGAAGGCGAACATCCTGCACGCTAACCTGTCGCCCGAGTGATCGCGAAAGCGATTCGGAGAGCTTGGTGCGAAAGCGATTGAGATTGATACTTGGAGGGACAAGAAATCCCAACGCGATCACAATCCCGATCGCGAGATAAACGCGGGTTCGCTTGCTCCGCAGTGACATTTAGTGCACCAGGTGGAACATGCGCTTCCAGCGTGTCTGATCGAAGAAGTGGAGAGCCACGTGTCCCAGAAAAGCAATGCGATCGCCCACATCGGTCTTTTGCCACTGATCGGCCGGAGTCTCAAATGACCAGTAAACAAAAAGAGGACGTCCGATGATGTTCTCGCGCGGAACAAAGCCCCAGTAGCGACTGTCATAGCTGACGTCGCGGTTATCGCCCATGCCAAAGTAGCTATCGGGTGGCACAACGATGTCATCGCCGTCGCGCATTACGCCGGCCATTACAGGCCAACCTGAAGCGACACGAATCCCCGATTCGGAAGCCGGTACAGCAGGAAAGTTGTCCCGATAAGGATCGTAATTCCCTTGGGTATGGATTACGTATGGCTCTTTCAGCGGCTGCCCATTTCGATAGACCACGCCATCGCGAAGATGAATCTTATCTCCCGGAATCCCAATGACGCGCTTCACCACATACAAGCCCGGAGTCTCGGGCGAGAGAAATACGATGATGTCGCCGTGCTGAATCGGGCGGTAATGCTCGAAGGCTGCCCAGTGCGTCGGCGGAGCGATGGTGATGCGATCAACGAAAACGTGGTCGCCGATCAGCAGAGTGTTCTCCATTGAGCTGGAGGGAATCTCGAATGCCTGGATATTGAAAGTAATGATAAAAAGTCCAGTAACTAGCACCACGGCCATGGAGGAAAGGAACTCCATGGGAGTTTCTTTTTTCTTTTCCGGACGGGCAGGCTCAACTGCCGTCTTCTTTTCTTTCGATACGAGTACGTCAGTTTTCACGGTTGGATAATCCAGACCAGGCAGAAGTCAGCGGACCAGGTGAAATGTCCGGTCCCAACGAGCGTCCTCTGGCAGGTGGACGAGCGTGTACAGCAGACGCTCTAGTCTACCATCCGAGGCGGCGGTCTCCTCGCGCTGGACCGACCAGTAGATGAGGAACGGCCGCCCGATGATGTTCTCGCGCGGCACGAATCCCCAGTAACGGCTGTCGAGACTCTCGTCGCGGTTATCGCCGAGAACAAAGAAATGGCCCGGAGGCACGACGATCTCGCCGTTGTGCACGACATTGTGCATCTCCACCCACCAGCTCGAATTAACCTCAGGGCTGATGTAATTCCCGGAAGGAAAATTGTCGCGATAGGAATCAAACTGCAGGCCTTTGTGGATGGCAAACGCCGAATCATCCAGCAGTTTGTCATTGACGAAGACCTTCCCCCGGAATAGATGCACGCGATCGCCGGGAACTCCGACTACACGCTTCACAAAATGCTGCTGCGGATGCACTGGATAACGGAAGACGATGATGTCGCCGCGATGGATTCGAGAATACGGCATGAGCCAATTCCACATCCCACCTTCGCCGTAGTGAACCTTATCGACGAGCAGATAGTCGCCGATAAGAAGCGTATTTTCCATGGATTCCGAAGGAATCTGGAAAGCTTGGGCGAGGAAGGTGATGACGAAAACTGCAAGAACGACGGTCGAGCAGAGCCACTGGATGCCGCCCATCCAGTCGTCGACTTCTTTTCTGCCTCGTCTTTTAGGCGCTTTTGCTGAAGTGGCAGCGGGAATCTGCGACTGATTTGTCTCGCTTGCAACCGGTTCCAAGCCGTTCGATCCCTCTGCCGAAGCGCGATTCACCTCAACGTGAGCGATCTCACTGCTCGCAGCAGGCTCGGTCAACCGCTCGAGAGGTAGACCGGTATGCTCATTCATGCAGATTCAGCCGGAACTGGTTGATGCGAACGCAGATAATCCAACGCCACCCGAGCGGCCTGCTGCTCGGCTTTCTTTTTCGTAGAATCCTCGCCCGACGCCACGTAGATCGACTCTTCGGCTCCCTGCTCCTGGATACGCACCTGCATCGTGAACAGTTTCCGATGCTCCGGGCCGCTTTCGCTCAGTACGGAATACACGGGCTGCGCTAACCCCTTGGCTTGGACCCACTCCTGCAGCGCCGACTTGAAGTCGGTGAAGTGCTCGTCCACATTAGGACTAGACTCCAATCGTTTCAATTCCGGCTCCAAAACTGTGTTGATAATCACCCTTTTTGCCGGTTCCATGCCGCCGTCGAAGTAGACCGCAGCAATCAGGGCCTCTAAAGCATCGGCCAGCAGAGCTGGTTTGGATCGACCGCCGCTGTGCTCTTCGCCTCGTCCCAGCAGCAGATATCGCCCTAGGTGCAGTGCTCGCGCGACTTTCACCAGATGTCGGGCACTCACCAGGTGCGCCCGCATCTTTGATAGACGCCCTTCGCGGCAGTCTGGAAAGCGCTGAAAAAGCAGTTCACTCGTGACTAATCCCAGGACCGCATCGCCCAGAAACTCAAATTGTTCATTGTCAGCGGATGGCGGACGCACCGTTTCCGGCGGCTCCCCGCCTTCCACGACAGCTTTCATCTCCATTTCGTGCGCGAGTGAGCTGTGCGTAAGCGCCTGCCTGAGCAGGTCCGGATTGGAAAACTTATAGTCGAGCGCCGATTCGAGCTGGGAAAAGTCTTCGGGTTTCATCAGCGCAGACAGGCAAAAGCCTCTTCTATTTAGGAGATGAACTTCCCTGAGGCGGGGTTGGGACAGGTTCCGCGGTCCCGGAGCCCTGCAACTTCGACAATCGATCTACTTCCTGCTTCGCCAGCATCGCCACGGGAGAGTTCGCCGGAGAGCTCTCCACCGCCTTATTTGCGGAGGTCAGCGCGTCAGAATACTGCTTCAAGTGGTCTTGTGCCAGCGCCAGCCGGAGATAAGTGAGGGGTTCCACCTGCCCCGAAGCGCTCAAACCGATCGATTGCTGAAACTCCTGCACAGCCGCAGCATCGTTTTTGCGGTTCAAATCGATCATTCCCAGCGCCGAATGCGCCATTGAAAGCAGGACCTTTTCCGCAGACTCGATCTGCTGAGCAGTCGCATTCGCGGGCACCATGAGATCGGTTTTGGACGTCTCCAGCGCTCTCTGTGCGTACTTAACCGCTTCATCGTAGCGCTCTTCCCGATCCAAATCGCCCTCACGCGTACGTTCTGCGAGCACCGTCGCGGCCATTACCAACGCGACCGGATCGTTCGGTTCGTACGTCAGGACTTTACGCGCCATTTCCAGTGTTTTGTCCGAGTCATTAGCCTGCTGATAGCGGCGCATGATGTTCGAGTAAAGCAGCCCGCGCAGGTCGCTCTGGTCGTATTTGGTAGCAAAATCGTCAGCAGCTTTCTCTGCAGCCGCTGTATCTGGATTGCTCGCGGCGGCATTGTAAGCAGCAAACTCGTCAGCTGTCTTCGCGGATGGCGGCGCTTTGTGTGCCGGCAAAGCTGGCGCTTGAGGGGCAGAGGGTGCGGCAGGAACCTGCGGCGGATTCTGCACTGGCGCGGACGTTGCCGCAGGCGCAGAAGCCCCTGGAGTCTGCGTCGATTGGGGGGCAGTTCCATTTTGGCAAACAGCGCTGCCACTAATCGCCATCGCGCATACAAAAGGAAGTAGGCCGTTTTTACGGATCAAAGAAGAAGATAATTTCATCATCAGCTAAAGAATATTACTTGTTCTTGGAAGGCTCGTAAGGCTTTTGTAGTCCACGTTCGGCGGCAGCCAGCGTGTCCGGAGCCTTGTCCCCAGTATTTAGGGCTGCGTTGTAGTGCTTCAGCGCATCCTCGCGGTCTTCCTGGATGTCGAAGATACGCGCCAAATAAATGTGCGACCAGGCCAGCATGCGCGGA
>DATEMI010000262.1:0-5973 GCA_035275665.1 Terriglobales bacterium
GCTCTTTTGTTCGCGGCATTTACTCTTAGATTACCCGCTGCGGTGGAATTCGCGATCTGTTCCACAATTGGGACTACGCTTCACGCCGCCATTCGTCACAAGCCAACACGTTCAGGAGGGATTATGAAAGGCAAGATAGCCTTAAACTTCGCTGCGTTCCTGATTATCTCGTTATCGCTCAGCGCGGCGACCATTCCATCAGGCACGCACGTCACCGTTCGCACAGGCTCATCGCTGTCGTCAGGCACGGCCAGAGCTGGGCAGTCGCTGCATTGCTCGGTTGCACGCGACGTTGTTGTGAATGGGAAGAGGCTCGCGAAAGCCGGTGATCCGGCGAGGTGCCGAGTGACTTCAGCGAAATCCAGCGGTCGACTGCACGCTCCCGGTGTCATTTCGGTACGTCTCACAGAGGTGAATGGCCAGGCGGTGACAACCGGTTCGCATACTTTCCATGGAAAGAGCCATAAGAAGAGCAACATCACGAAAATCGGCGGCGGCGCTGCAGCCGGAGCTTTGATCGGCGGTATCGCAGGTGGAGGCAAAGGCGCGCTGATCGGCACTGCAGCAGGCGGAGCCGCGGGTACGGGCGTGGCAGCAGCAACCGGAAAAGAAGAAGCTGTGATTCCAGCAGAGACCGCGATGACGTTCACGATTCGAGGCGCATCCGCATCGAGCAGGCACCATCGTTAATCCATTTCAGAACTTTCAGGCAGGAGCGCAGCGGAGTTGGTTACTGCGTCCCGGGTGTCGCTTCGTTCCTGCTTTGTTGCTCCGCGATGCGCTACACTTGAAGATTAAGCAGCGTCTCTTTCTGTTTCCTAACGCGCGCTCCGCGTCTCCCGCTGCATCCAGAATATGACAACGCACTCACAGGCCCCTGACGCTCCACGTTTAGCTGATTTCACGACCGATCTGCGAGTAGTTCCGCTATCCGTGCTCTGCATCATCATCGGCGTGATCGGAGCGTACCTGGCGCTGATTCTGCTGAAGCTCATCTATCTTTTCAACAACCTCTTCTTCTTTCATCATTGGAGCTGGGTTTACAAATCGCCGGCACTCAACACGCTTGGACTGTGGGTGATCGCCGTTCCCGTAATCGGCGGATTGATCGTCGGCGTCATGGCACGCTACGGTTCGGAGCGCATTCGCGGCCACGGCATTCCCGAGGCAATCGAAGCGATTCTGCTGAAGGGTGCCAAAGTGGAACCGCGTGTCGCCGTACTGAAGCCCGTATCGGCGGCAATCGCTATCGGCTCGGGAGGACCGTTCGGCGCGGAAGGTCCAATCATCATGACGGGAGGTGCGGTCGGATCGTTGATCGCGCAGTTCTTCCGCCTGACCAGCGCAGAACGCAAAACATTGCTGGTAGCCGGCGCAGCCGCAGGCATGTCCGCAACGTTTGCCGCTCCTGTTTCCGCCGTGCTCCTCGCGGTTGAGTTATTGCTTTTCGAGTGGAAGCCCCGGAGCTTGATCCCCGTGGCTATGGCCAGCGCTACTGCTGCCGCCGCCCGCCATTACCTGCTCGGACTCGGTCCGCTGTTTCCCATTCCGGAACATCACATCGCGATGAACGCCGCCGGCCTGGCGTCGTGCATGCTGGTTGGGTTGCTGGCAGGCATCCTCGCGGCATTATTAAGTTCCGCAATCTATCTGGTCGAAGACGGGTTTAGTCACCTGCCGGTGCACTGGATGTGGTGGCCGGCAATCGGTGCGATCGTCGTGGGCATCGGCGGCATTTTTTTCCCGCAGACGCTCGGCGTTGGATATGACGTGATCGCCTCCATGCTCGACCATGACCTCCCGTTCAAATTACTGCTCGGCATTTTCTTTGTGAAAGGGATCATCTGGTCGGTATCGCTCGGCTCCGGAACCTCCGGTGGCGTGCTCGCTCCATTGCTGATCATGGGCGGAGCGCTCGGTGGCCTGGAATCGCGTTTCCTTCCGGATTACGGAATTGGGCTGTGGCCGCTCGTCAGCATGGCCGCTGTGCTCGCCGGAGCTCTCGGGGCTCCGCTGACCGCTGTGGTATTCGCATTTGAGTTAACGCACGATCCTGGCGTTCTTCTGCCTCTGCTGATTTCTGCATTGGTGTCTTACGGCTTAGTCGTTCTCACTCTGCCACGTTCGATTCTCACTGAGAAGTTGAGCCGACGTGGTTACCACCTCTCGCGCGAGTACATTGTGGATCCGATGGAAAGTCTCGCGGTAGAAGAAGTGATGCGCACCAACATTGCAAAACTATCGAGCCAGGCCACTCCCGATCAGATTCGCGATGCGTTGGTGATCGACGAGAAAGCCGGAATCCAGCGGCTTTTCCCGGTTGAGGACGTAGACGGAAACATGCTCGGCGTGATTCCCCGTTGGGATCTGGAGCAGTTTGCTGCGGGCAAGAAGGGGACCAATCTCTCCTCGCTCGTGATCAGCAAACCTGTGGTTGCATACGATGACGAGCGCCTTACTCGAATTGTTCAGCGCATGGCCAGCAGCGGGTTCACGAAACTCCCGGTAGTACGCCGAGACGATGCCGCCAAGGTTGTGGGCATCGTATCCATCTCTGACCTGCTTAAGGCGCGTCTGGCGGCACAGGACACAGAAGAGCGCCGCGAGCGGGTTTTGCAACTCAGCGTTCCGTTGCTGTTCCGGGGCGAAGAGGAACAAGAGTCTCCCAACCGCAAGGCGCAGTGAAACCGTTTGTGCGATGATCTACTCTGCAGAGGCGCATGCACCTGCGTCTCTGCGCGCCACCTCGTCATCCCAGGCATCCTGTTCTCGATTCTGAGAGTATCTAATAGGTGCAGTTCACAATTGCTGACTCCTACTTGCGGATGAGGATTCTTCAGCGAGTTTTTCTATGCGTAACGCTGATTGCGTGGCCGTGCCTTTTGCTCGCGCAGCAGCCGTCTCGTCGCGCGCCGATTCCCGTCGCTCCGGCGCGGCATAGTGGGACTTCGCTGACCGTTGTTGTGGGCGATGAAAATAATGTCGTAGTTCCCGACTTCTTCGTCACACTCACCGATACGACGACCGGCGAAGTGCTGCGCATTCAGACCGACGCCGCGGGACGTGTCCGCTTTCTGGATCTTAATCCCGAACATACATTCACGATTCACGCGGAACGAGATAATTTCTATCCCATTACCAAAACCGATCTTCACTTCACTGGCGCTCAGACGCTGGAGCTCACGGTTCCCCACGTGCAGGAGCTGAAGGAGACGGTGAACGTAACTGCGTCGGTTCAGGGAATTGATCCGGCGCAGACTGCCAATACAAAACAGCTCGGCACGCCTGAGATCGTCAACATTCCCTACCCAACGTCGCGCGATATACGAAACATTCTTCCCTACCTGCCCCAGGTTGTGCAGGATGCAAGCGGACAGGTTCACGTGGCCGGCGCCGCCACCTACGAAACCAGTGATGTGCTCGATGGCTTCGAGATCACATCTCCTGTGAGCGGGAATCTCGCGATGCGCTTTAGCGCCGACGCCGTGCGCGAAGTTTCGGTCCAAAGCAGTCGGGTATCGACTCAATATGGGAAGGAGTCAGGCGGGATCATCGATTTCAATACGGGAATGGGAGACGATCACTTCCGCTTCGATGCTACTAATTTTATTCCGTCATGGAAGAACATCAAGGGCAAAGGCATTGACTTCGATAAATGGGTTCCGCGCGCTACCGTTTCCGGGCCGATAAAGAAAGGAAAGATCTGGTTCTTTGACTCCGCGGACGCCGAGTACGACAACTACATCTTCAGAGATTTGCCAAAAGGCTCAGATCGGGATCCATTCCTTCGTGGAAGCAATCTGGCGAAAGTGCAGATGAATCTGCGCCCGAGCGACATCCTCAGTTTTGGCTTGCTGAACAACACGCAGGATGAAGACGACCAGGGTCTTTCACTAACTACGCCTTCTTCAGCAACGATCAAACGCGATATCGGCGCGTACCTGGCAGACGTGAAGGAGCTCCACTATTTTTCGGGCGGAGCGCTCCTGGAAACGGGATTCGCCTGGAACGGATTCAATGATCGCTATCGACCGCAGGGCACAAATCCGTTTGTGATCACTCCAAATCTGAACACGGGAAACTATTTTCAAGCCTTCAATGGAACTTCGCGCCGCGCGCAGGGCATCGCCAATCTCTTCCTGCGTGCGTTTACCGCTTTGGGGCGCCATGAGTTGAAGCTAGGTACCGAGATCGATCAGATCAACTTCAGGCAGCATTACCAGGACACACCCTTTTTCCTACAACGATCGGATGGAACGCTATATCGCCAAAGTGTGCTGCCGGCTTCGACGTCACTCGACCGCAACAACTTTGAAACTGGCGGCTACGTCGAGGACAAATGGTCGCCGTGGGAACGCGTAATCGTGCAGCCCGGTCTGCGTTTTGATTGGGACGAGATTATCCGCCGTCCGCTATTTTCACCGCGCATCGCGGGCACATATGCGCTCGGCTTGGAAGGAACAACGAAGTTTTCTGCCGGCGTGGGTGTCTATTACGAGCGCACCCATTTGGATTACCTAGCGCGCGCGATGACCGGTCCGCGGCTCGATTACTACTACGACGCGACCGGGACGAACTTAACCGGTCCGCCTCTGATTACAACATTTGCCGTCAATCAGCCTGCTCTGCAGGAACCAAGATTCCTGAACTGGAGCGCAGGAGTCGAGCAAAAGCTTCCGCTCGGGATTTACGGGGCAGTCGAATACCTGCAGAAGAGCGGCAACGACGGATTCATCTTCCAGAACCTGAACACCGCGTCGATCCTCTCTGGCAGCTACCTGCTCACCAATACGCGTCAGGATCGATACCGCTCCGTGCAACTCACGGCTCGTAAGCACTTCCACGGTGACTACAACGTCTTCGGCTCGTACACACACGCATACGCGCATTCAAATGCAGTCGTCGATTATTCGTTGAACAATCCCATTTTCAGCACGCAAATGGGTGGACCACTGCCATGGGATGTCCCGAATCGGTTCATCAGTTGGGGCTGGTTTCCGACTCCGTTCAAACGCTTTGACTTTGTTTATTCGCTCGACTATCACACAGGATTCCCGTGGACGACGATCAACCAGAATCAGCAAATCGTCGGTGCGGCCTATTCCAATCGCTTTCCTTCATTTTTCGCGCTGAATCCCGGATTGGAATTCCGATTCACCTTCCGCGGCTACGCTCTGGCGTTGCGCGGAGTAGCGGAAAACGTGACTGATCGCAAAAATCCGGCATTCGTGAATAACAACATCGATGCGACAAACTATGCGACATACGGCGGTTTTGATGGAAGGGCTTTCACTGCAAGGATCAGGTTCCTGGGTAGGAAATAGTCTTGGTGGTTCGCGACGCCGCCTGAAATGCTTCCGCCCTTTCCCGCACGCTCATGACATGGCGAGGCAACGCCAAGCGGCTGCCGGCTTCAATCAGGGGAATCACTCGATCGAAGTCCGGGCCAGAATGGGAACCCGTGATCACGATGCGGATAGGATGAAAAAGTTCTTTCCCTTTGGCCCGGGTCCCTTCTTTTACTCGATTGATCATCGACTTAAAGCTCTCGGCGCTAAACCCGTTGCTGTTTGCACGCACCTCCACTTGAAACGCCGAGACGACCTTCTGACCAATATCGGAGGCTAACAGCGGCTGATTGTCTTCGGCTGACACAGCCCGACCGGCGTCGTATTCGAAGAACAGCTTGGCTTTGTCGGTGAGTTGATCAAGGCGATCGACGTAAGGCACGAGTAACGCAATTACCTTCTCAACCCACTCACGCAACCCGGCCTCAGGAACTTCCGGCACCATTCCCGATTTGGCAAAATAGGGCAATGACAAAGCAACGATCCGCTGCGGGTCTGCAGCCTTAATGTAATGCCGATTCAGCCAGTACAGCTTCTCCATGTCGAAGACCGCGGGCGAGGGCGTGACCCGCTCGAGCGAGAATTCCTTTACCAATTCCTGCGTCGAGAAAATTTCGCGCGTGCC
>DATEMI010000263.1:0-14505 GCA_035275665.1 Terriglobales bacterium
ACCTTGCGGCGGATGAGCGGCAAGTTCAAGCTGCAGCAGCTTGAGAAATGTCCGGCTGTCCTGCATTGGAACCGGAAATTGCAACATGCGCTGATGGATCGACCGACTCGCTTCTTGCTCTTCGGCCGATTGCTCTTCGTGCCCGGTGGTTTCCAGCGCAACACGCAATTCAGTCGCGGCAAGCGCGCGCGATTCCAGCCGCGCACAAATTCGTTCGAGCATGCGATTCAGAATGAACATCAACGGATCGAGCAATTCGACCGCGTCTTCGAGTTCAATAGCCTCTTCAAACTTCGCTACGGCTTCAACAGGAACCAGTGGCCGCTGCCCGCAACCCCGGGCAAGCTTCTGTAGGTGTAAACCTTCCTGACCGAGTCGTTGACTCAGTGCAACCGTGGGCAAGACACCGAGTGATTTGAAGTCGCGAATGCCCCAGCGCTCCAGCGTTTCCAGCATTTCTTCCGAAAGATCTAGCAGAGCGACAGGCAATGATCCGAGCCGCTCGGCTTCTTTTTCGGGAGGAATCACCGTTATGCCGGAGAAGCCGCGCGCTGCATGCATAGCCGCGTCCGGATTTCCGGCAATTGCTATATTGGCAATAAGTCCCACTTTGGAAACACGCGCGGAGATCTCGTGCGCAATCATTGTTGGCGGACCGAAGAGGCGATCGAGTCCGGCGATGTCGAGAATGATGGTGTCTTCCGGTTTGACTTTGCCATCGCTGCTTAGGAGTTGTTGATTCGT
Organism: Terriglobales bacterium; assembly: GCA_035275665.1. Lineage (GTDB taxonomy): Bacteria > Acidobacteriota > Terriglobia > Terriglobales > Acidobacteriaceae > Gp1-AA112. Next base: position 745 of record DATEMI010000263.1, read on the forward strand.
GTCTTCGACGCGTGGAGAAAAAGCGTGCGCGCAATCCAGCAGCGCATCACGCGCAGCAGTTTCTTGCGCAAGCGATCTGCGCCGCAGACGCGCGCCTGGACAAGCTTCCGCCTGAAGCTTGGTCATGCCCACTTCGATTCCTGCAGCACGCGCTCGGGCGTTAGCGGCAATCACCGTCAGCATGGGCGGTATGCCGTCGAGAATGGCAACAATCTGCTCGCGCAATTCAGGCGTGGTGCGCAGAAGAGCCTCGACGGAAAAATCAGGAACGTAAATGCAGGCAAAAAACATTAGTTAAAGACCTGGCGTGAACACGAAACACGAAGGGCACAAAGGGTTTACATCAAAAAAGGAATGTCCTTTGTGCGCTTCGTATCCTTCGTGTTCACCCGGTTTTCGAAAACAGATGAAGGCTCCGACTGCGGAAGGAATTTCTGAGGATGTCCCAAGTTTCTCGACCGCGTGACCTGCAAATGCACATGAGCTGTGTTCAGCAACCGCGCATGCGGCGTACTCCACCGTTGCGGCATGGTGAATGACGACGTGGCCGATTGTTCAAACGGGATTGCGATTCCTTCTGCAGTCACGCGGAACAAAGGAGCAGGATTGCCGCCATGCACTCCCATAACAGTTCCATTTTGGTCTGAAGTCTCATTCCAACTCGCCTGCTGGGCGGTTAAGTCCATTACCAGTGTGGCGCAGCTCTTCGCATGAGGATGCTGCTCGAGAGCGATGAAAGCCGTCGAAGTGTTCTCTACTGTGCGCCGAAAGCGAAACCAGGTAGTGAGTGGAATGCGCCGCGCGGCTGAAATCGGAACATCTCCCAGATCGAGAACAATGAGCCCAAAACCACCCGCCTGGAGCAGGAGATCCGTGGCTTTGAGAGCCTGAGACACAAGATTGGGTGATCGGGTGATCGGGTCATCGGGTGAAGTAAAAAGCTCTGCGGTCCCTGTTCTCGGAGAATGCGATTGCCTTTGTTTTGCCGAATACCGAGTGCCGAATGCCGAGTGCCTTTTTACTTCACCCGATGACCCGATCACCCAATCACTCGATCCTTTGCACCGGACCCATAGCAGTCGTCCAAGCTCCACGCCCGCTGTTGCTGCCGATTGCGGATCGAAGGCATCGCTGGCATCAATCAGCGCGCAGGTTTCATCGCGGCGCATAAATTCGGCAAGGATTTGAAGCAGAATACTGCTCCGTCCTGATGAGGAACGCCCGCAGATTTCCGTCAGGCAGCCGAGCGGAATGCCGCCGGTAAGCGCATCTATCGAAGCGATGCCGGTGAGCATCCGCTCCGGCGAAGGCCGCTGGACAGTGGTAAAAGCTCGAGGAATACGGGGTTCCAGCGCCTGTTCTAGTCGTGTTCGCAGCTCCGTTGCAGTAGTCATATTTTCGTTTTTTATTCGCCTAACAAATGGATTCTGCGCCACCAATTTTGAGTTGTCAAGCTGTGGAAAATCAGCCCAGGTATGGCATTCTGCGCAGCGGTGAATGACGGCCCTTACCAGAGCACATCTGCCAACTTCCGCCAAATTCAGCAGCTCTCGATTCCCATTGACTTGCTCTTCAGAGCAGCAGTAATGTTCTCGCGAGTTACCCTCAAATCAGTTATGCACCGCAGGCGAATTCTCGCTTATGGCGAGGACATCCTCGTCATTTCTACTCGCGCGATGATCCTGAGCCGCGCCGGGTATGACGTCATTTACACCACACGCATCTCGGAGCTAATTCCGCTGCTGCGTGGCATCTTTTTTGACATGCTGCTGGTCGGCGATTCGATGCGAACGCCGGAGAATGTAAGGCTGGTGAAGCGCCTGCGTGAACACTTCCCCGCGTTGCCAATTGTGATGGTGCAGGACGAGAAGGAAGATCGTGATCCCTGGTCGACAGCCTTCGTCAGCAGCAGCCCGGAGCAGATGCTGATCTCAATTGGTGTTGTGCTCGAAGAACACAGCCGCAAGGCTGTAACCAGCGAAGAAATTCCGCCGCAGGAAAAAGTAATGCATACCGCGGCCGGACGATAGGCAATTCTCAAACAACTGCAGCCAAACAGTACGCGGATCACGTAGACGCTTCGAGCCCGGATTCAACGGACCCAAACTGTCGTGATCGGGGTTGATCCGCGCTACGAAGGATCTGCAATCCGCGTTAGATCGCTCTGGCGTATTTCCTAGCGGCGGAAGCGGCCGATGAATCCCGCCAACAACGTTCCAAATCCCATCAGGCCTAGAAGAGGAAGAACGGAAGCAGTCTGCGGAAGCTGTGCGCCGCTCGATGCAGTTCCATTTTGGCTCTGAGCTGCCGAGTTGGCAGCTTCCGAGCCGGAGCTTGCGCCGCCCTTACTCTGATCTGCCGCCTTGCCGCTGCTCGCGCTCTGATCGTTGCGCGGAGTAGTTGAAGTGCCGGCCGCATTAGAATCATTCTTCGGAGCAGTGCTCGAATTGCTGTTTTGATCCGTAGCTGAAGGCGCAGCGGTCGAAGAGCTGGAACTCGAAGTCGCGTTTGCTCCTTGATCGCTCTGCGGTAGAGCCGATTTGCTGCTCGCGCTGTTCTGATTTGGATTCGCTGAAACGCCTACTCCTGTTGAAGCTCCCGTGGCATTCGATTGCGCTCCCATCTGATCGTTGCCGGTCGTGCTGTTCTGGTCAGTAGGATAAGCGTTGTTCGCGCCGCTGTTCGTCGAGCTCTGGCTATTCGAACTGGGCGAACTCGGATTGGCTGAGTTGCTGCCGACCGAGCTCGTGTTGCCCGAAGTTCCCGTGGCGCCGGTCTGGCTCGTACTGCTCTGATTTGCGCCTGCTGAATTTGTACCGCTTGTCGCGGTCGAGCTCTGATCGGATGGAGTCGTGGAGCTGCTGCCGGTCGAACCAGTCGCGCTGGCTGGATTCTGACTCGTACTCGTCGGACTGCCATTCGTGCCGGTCTGGCCTGTGCTGGTGGTCGTAGCCTGCGTCGAAGAAAAGCCTTGATCGCCGCCTGTTCCCGGCGTTCCTGCCGTCTGCGCTGCGGCGAAACTTAATGCCAACAGCAGCGCTGGTGAGAGATACCATGCCTTCTGCATTGAAAACTGCTCCTATAATTCCCTGAACGGAACTTGTGCACTTTTGGTGCTTTTACGGTTCGATGCGGAGTACAGGTCGAGGATGTCCCAGGAATCGCCGTCATCGGAGCGGTTCCCTGCCAGGAGCAGGGCTGTCGCCGTTCGGCCAGTACGCCTTCTGGTGGAGAACCTAAGCAGACTCTTGGCTGAAAGCTGATAGCCGAAAGCAAACGTTCAGATTGCGATTGTGGTTGCAGCAAAGCTTCGTGTGTCTATTGTGTGTAGCTCAGGGCTGACAAGGCTTGACGAAATTTCTGACGATAGTTGCGGCTCATCGTGAGTTCTTTGCCATCGACGAGCTTCACCAGATAGTCGCCATGCGGTAGCGGGCGAAATTCCTTCAGGCATTCGATGTTGATGATCGTGCAGCGATGAATGCGTACAAAGTGGCGTGGATCGAGCTTGCGTTCGAGTTCGCCCATCGTCGAGCGCATGCGATGCTGCTGAGGTCCGCAATGCACGTTGACATAGTTTGCAGCCGAGGTGAACGAATCTACGTTTTGAACCTTCTGGAAGAAAATGCGGTCACCATTGCGCAGTGCGAGCCGTTCCAGGTGCTTCGGGCTTTCCTGTATTGGGAGATGGAAACCGTTGGGCGTAGATTCAGCAGCCTTGGGCAGAATCGCACCACTCCGCTCCATGCGCACGCGGAGCTTGGCTCGCTCGACCGCCTGCAATAGCCTGTGGTCTTGAAATGGTTTGACGACGTAATCGGCAGCATCGGCATCAAACGCGCGCGCGGCAAAGCGGTCGAGAGCGCTCATGAAAACGACTGCAGGAATCTTGCCGCTGCTTGATTCGGCAATCTGAAAACCATGGACATCGGGGAGCTGCACGTCGACGAATAGCATGTCAGGCGAGTGCCGTTCGATCGCGGCCAAGGTCTCGCTGCCGGTCGAGCATTCGCTGACGATCTCGATCGAGTCATCGTCTTCGAGGATTCGCGTGATCGCCTGGCGAGCCGACGGCTGATTGTCAGCGATCAGCGCACGGAATCGCGAGTGGTCGAGTGGAGCGGCGGCGTGTACTGAGTTTGTGGCCATAACGTCTTTAACACCTCGTCGTTCTGTAAGGTCCGTGGTTCCCTCGCCATGAGCGTCGGCGTGGGCATATGGTTCACTTGCAAAGGAGAACGCGGGTCGACTGCCGGATGCTGCGCCACCCACTGGCTGGAGGTTGTTTGCGCAGCCTGAAGCTGATCCTGTGTCAGCTCCTGGCCAATCGCGGAAAACCTCTTTTGAAACGGTTCCGCGATGGGAACGCCGGATTGCTGAGCGCGGAGGTACCAGGAATACGCCTCAATGGGGTCGATAACGCCCGCGCAGCCGGTCATGTGACATAAGGCCAAATTGAGGTAGCTTTGTCCATTGCCCTGCTCCGCCGATTGCGAGAACAAACGAAGAGCCGCGACGCGATCTCTGGCGACGCCTTTGCCTCGCAGGTAAAGCCGTCCAAGATTGTTTTGTGCCGCTGCAAACCCGTGGTCGGCGGCTTTGCGGTAATGTTCGGCAGCTTTTTTGTAGTCTGCTTCGACTCCCTGGCCATTCTCATAGGCGATGCCCAGGATGAAATGCGCCGACGCAAGATCGTGCTTCGCCGCTCGCTTCAGCCACTTGATGCCCATTTCAGGATCGGCAGCGACCGCATCGCCGTTCAGATATGCGAGCCCGACGTCCACCTGCGAGATATCGATTCCGGCCGTCGCCGCGCGCAGCAGTAGTTCGAAACCGTGCGACCGATCTTTTGCGACTCCCCATCCATTGCTGTACAAAATTCCGAGATCGTGCAGCGCGAGCGGATAGCTGGACGATGCGGCGCGCTGCAACCAACGAAATGCTTCGGTGTCGCTATGCTCCACTCCTCGCCCAGTCAGATAAAAGACGGCGAGGTTCGTCTGCGAATCTGGATCGCCCTGATCCGCGGCCCTTCTATACCAGCGCGCCGCCTGTTCGTAATTGATGTTCCCGGTTCGACCCACTGCGTAGGCTCTTGCCACCTCTGTTTGAGCACTTAAAGAGCCGTTCTCAGCCTTGCGCAGCAATTTTCCGAACTCTTCTTCGCTCGCTGACTTCAGTTCGGCGGTGCAAATCGAATTCACCGCCGCAGTCATTGCGGCCAACAACAACAACTGAACAAAAAGCCTTTTCGTTCGAAGCCCGATACTGCTGATGCCTGTCATCTCCCACCGCCTGAAAAGCAAAAGAGGCTGTCCGGTCCGCAAAACGTTGCGGATCGCGACAGCCTCCGGTAATACGGTCAGCTTGTCTGCTAGCTGAACTTAATTTTCTGTCTCGAAACTTCTACCAAAACGGGAATGCCATCCTGGATTTTCAACCGCTCAATCTCCCCGTGACCCATCTGCTCGCAATAACGCACGAAAGCCCGCCAGGCTGGGTGCAATGGCGTCTCCTGCCCGGTTCGATTGGGAGCCGTTCCATTTCGGTTCGACTCATGCGCGTTGTTGCGCTCACTCATCCAGACTCCGTCTGGTTGCCGTTTGTACCTTTGACGACGCGCTTCAAATTCGGTTAGCAGATGAACCGCGCATCTTCCCTGTTTTGTAGTTCAGCAATCAATACGCCAACAGATGTTCGCCAGTTCCTTTGCGGTTCTGAGTTGAGAATTTTTTTGCGGGATAGAATTGTTGATGTTTCCTGTTCGAATTCGAACAAGCTTTGTGCGAATCCGAACAGCATCAAGAGCTGGTTCTAGAACAAGAGATGTGTGGGCTGACGGGTCTTGAAAACAGGCGTGATCGGGACCGCTTGGAACCAGTGCACGAAAAATGAGTGTGAGTGCCGCTATAGCAGGGATGATTAGTCGGAGCAGGCTCGATGCGCCTGTCGCTACGCTCAACTACTCATTGCCGACCGGACGAGCGCGGGTTTCGTTCCTTGGGTACACTCCTTACGCGAGGGCACGCGCGTGGACGCTGCTTACTTCATCCATCGGCTTCACTTCGGATTCCTGATTACCTTCCACTACCTCTTTCCCCAACTCACGATGGGACTCGCCCCTCTCATTGTGGTTTTGAAGACGTTGGCACTCAGAACTGGCAAAGAGGAATACAACCACGCAGCCCGCTTCTGGATGAAGATCTTCGGGATCAATTTTGTTTTAGGTGTCGTAACCGGAATTCCTATGGAGTTCCAGTTTGGGACGAACTGGTCACGCTTCTCACAGGCGACCGGAGGAGTAATCGGGCAGCCTCTCGTCATGGAAGGAGTGTTCTCTTTCTTCCTTGAGTCGGCATTCCTCGGATTGTTCCTTTTTGGGGAAAGACGTTTGAGCAGGATCGGGCACTGGTGGTCTGGATTTCTAGTCTTCGTCGGCTCCTGGCTATCGGGCTTTTTCATCATCACCACTGATGCCTGGATGCAGCATCCCGTGGCATACAGTCGTTTGCCGGATGGTTCCTTTCAAGTAAACAGCTTCATGGGGCTGTTGCTGAATCCGTGGGCGCAGTTGCAATACGCACACAACATGAGCGGAGCAGTAGTGACCGGCGCATTCGTGATGTCCGCAGTCGGCGCCTTCTATCTGCTAAACCGCCGATCAGAGGAGTACGGACGCATCTTTCTGCGTGTAGGCGTGATCGCCGGTTTCATCTGCTCGGTTGCGCAGGTGTTCCCTACAGGCGACTTGCACGGTCGCTATCTGGCGAAGCACCAACCCGTCACAACGGCAGCGATGGAGGGATTGTTTCGTACAGAAAAAGGCGCCCCGATGGTTCTGATCGGGCAGCCGGATGTTGAGAAGCAGCGCATCGATAATCCGCTGGTTGTAAACAAAGTTCTCAGCTTTCTGATCTACGGCACGACCGAAGCCGAAGTGAAGGGATTGAACGAATTTCCCCGCGAAGATTGGCCGACCAACATTCCGTTGCTCTACTTCGCGTATCACATCATGGCCGGGCTCGGCACGATCTTCATCGCTGTCATGACGCTCGCAATCCTTCTCCTCTGGCGCGGGAAGTTGTTCTCGACGCGCTGGCTGCTGTGGGTGATCATGCTGTGCCTGCCATTTCCCTACATTGCGAACACCGCCGGATGGCTCACAGCGGAAGTTGGACGCCAACCCTGGCTCGTGTATGGGCTGCTGCGGACTAATGTCGGATACTCGGCGAACGTATCCGCGGGAAATGGTCTTTTCACTCTGCTCGGTTTTATGGGCCTGTACACCGTGCTGGCGATTTTCTTCCTGTTTCTCCTGCATCGTGAAATTGCGCACGGTCCGGGAATGCGTCCCAATGTGGAACCGCAGCCGATCACGGTGGCAGGAGATTGAATATGGCAACGGTCTGGTTCGTGCTGGTTGCCTTAATGCTCGTCGCGTATGTGGTGCTCGATGGATTTGACCTTGGAGCCGGCATCCTGCACCTGTTCGTTGCGCGTACCAACGAAGAACGCCGAATGGTGCTGCGCGCCATCGGCCCAGTTTGGGACGGCAATGAAGTCTGGTTGATTGCCGGCGGGGGAACAATCTTCTTCGCCTTCCCGCTTCTCTACGCTTCCAGCTTCAGTGGCTTTTACCTCCCGCTGAACATGGTGCTCTGGCTGCTGATCCTGCGCGGAATCGGAATCGAGTTCCGCATGCACCTTGATAATGGCGTCTGGCGCGACTTCTTCGATGGCCTGTTTTCCATCGGAAGCCTGCTGCTGACCAGCTTCTTTGGCGCTGCTCTCGGCAATGTGATTCGCGGAGTTCCCTTCCAGCCCGATCATTCTTTCTTCGAGCCGCTCTGGACCAATTTTCGTCCTGGCGCAGATGCCGGCGTACTGGATTGGTACACGGTGCTCGCCGGAGCTGTCGCGCTGATTGCGTTGACGGTGCACGGCGCCAATTATCTTGCGCTCAAGACGGAAGGCGATCTCGGCCGACGCTCACGGGCTGCCGCTCGGAGCTTGTGGCCCTTGCTGGCCGCGTTAACCGTCGCAAGCTGTATCGCCACGTTGCTGGTTCGCCCGCAGGTTATTAACAACTACACCTCGCATCCGGTGGGATTTGTGATTCCAGTTCTTGTCGCCGCCAGCTTAGTCACCATGTTCCTCGCACATCGTGCAGCAAACGATCGAAGAGCATTTCTCAGTTCGTGTGCTTATCTCGCATTAATGCTGGTCGGAGCTGCTTTTGCCCTGTACCCCTCTGTACTGCCTTCGAGCACCCGCGCCGTCGATGACCTCACGATTTACAACACGGCGGCCGGTTCGTACTCGCTGACCTACGGCGTGATCTGGTGGTCAGTCGGCATCGCCATCGCAATCGGCTACTTCGTCCTGGTTTATCGCATGTTCCGCGGCAAAGTGTCGCTCCAAAACGGTGAGCACGGATACTAGTGCCTGGGGCCCAGCCCTCCTTTGCCGGGGGTTTGCGCTGGTCGACTCCTTTCAGCGATGAAGGTGCAGCTGCAGGCCGGCACGAGCTACCAGAGGAGAGCCTAGGGTCACAATCGGAGTACGCGCCACCATGTAGTGCTGATTGAGGAGATTCTCTCCCGCTACATAAAGATCGACATACGAATTCAAGCGCCGGGAAACAAACGCGTCCATCTTGAAATAGGAGTCCAGAGTGAGCGTGTTCTGATCGTCGTCGAACGCAGAACTGCTGCTTCGGCCTTGAAGAGCAAGCGTCAACACGTGCGGATTGCTGTAGTGGAATTGAAAGGTAAATTCATTGTGCGGCACTTCTGGCACACACAAACCAACGAGCGTCGGATCGGCCGGAAATGAAGTGACCGTTGCCTGGACAAACTGGTACTGCGCACTGAGGCCGGCGAACTTCGCGACCTCTATTTCTGCCTGGGCTTCCAGTCCGCGTACGCGCGTGCTGCCGAGATTCTGACGCTGTCGCGTGATCAGCGCCGGCGTGACGCTTTGGGTTACGTTTGCAATCGGCCGGTGAACGACGGCCCAGAAGAATCCCTGGAAGAGATTCAGTTTTCCATTGAACAGCTTTTCCGCCGGACCGAGCTCCCATCCCGTAAGCCTCTCTGCCACGAGTTGCTGATTTGCTTGCGTGAGAATGTTCCCTAAACGGAACGAGCGATAGAGTTCGTTGAGCGTAGGGGACCGGAAGGAGCGATAGACGGAACCCCGAATAGCCAGGCGGTCGTTAATTTGATAATGCGTCGCGAGCTTGGGATTTACGGCGGTTTCAGAACGATCGGGAAATGTGGTCAGCGTACCCTGCCGCGATGGAAGTGCAGTCGTCCGATTAAATCCGGAGACACTTTGCCAATTATCAAAACGGAGTACGCCAGTAAGAATCCAACGGTGCGTGATGCGCGCAATGTCTTCGATGAAGACGCCGGTGCTGCGGTCGCGCCCGCCTGCATTCACCGCGCTTGACGGAGTTGCATTGATGAAGATCTCATCATCGCTCTCGCCGGTAACTTGCGAGAAATCGACGCCGCCTAACAAAGTCTGCCGACGTGTGATCGGGCGCAGATATTGTGCGCTGAGTCCCCACTGACGCGAGGGAACCTGCTGCACTCGCGCGAGACTCTCGCTATTGCGGCCCGCAGCTACCGACGCAAATGTCTGGTGATAATCCTCCGCGCCGCCGTATCCGCGCACTTGTAGAAGGTCGTCGGCAGCTCCAGACCAATCGAATCCGGCTCCAGCCTGCCAGGCACGCGTGCGATTCAGTTCAAAGATGGTCCCGTTGTGGCGCGAGTCATCGTACCCAAGCCCGCGAACGAAGAAGCGCGATCGTTGCGAGAGTTGCCGCTGAATCTGCAGTTCACCGTTGCGATGGAGCGAACTGGCGGGATTATCGACGGCGCCACGCTGCGAGGGCTGTACGGGAATGTAGCCGTTTGTGGAGAAATACTCTCCCGCCAGCGACCACAACCAATTCCCTGTTGTAGTTCCAAAATAGGCCGAAGCGTTAGGTGTGGTCTGATTGCCGTAGGAGAGATCCAGATCGGCTTCAGTCGCCTCCGGCGTTTTAGTGAGCAGTTGCACCGCGCCACTCAGAGCCTGTCCACCGTAAAGGTCGGATGCTCCGCCGCGCAGCATCTCGACGCTCTCGACCGCTTCGCGCGGAATCTGGCTCCAGTTCATCCAGCCACCGAAGGGATCGGTTGCGGGCACGCCGTCGAGTAAGACCGCAGCCCGGCTGGCACCGCTCGATCCCACTCCGCGCATCGAGACACCTTGTGTTGTCGGGTTCGAGGTGCGGCTGCTGTTGCGACGAAAGAGATCGAAGCCAGCCACTTGGCGGAGAACATCGTCAACCTCGAGCGCTCCGCTGGTGCGAATCTGGTCGGCGCCGATTACCTGTATGCTCGATGGGGTTTCCGAGAGCGCCAGTGTCGTGCGGGAAGCCGTTACATCCAGTTCTGTACTTACAACCGCGGGCTGCAGAAGAATGAAGAGCACGACATCCGAGCTGCCGGCGTCGATACGTCTGTGAGTGTCCGCGAATCCGGTCGCGGAGATGATGAGTTCTGCAGCCTCAGCGCTCCCTGAGAAGGCGAACCCTCCCTGTTCGTTGGTAGTTGCCGCTCGACGGGAACTTCCCTGCTTCAAGACGACATTCGCGCCTGAGATCGCAGCGTGAGAGAGGTCTTCGACCGTCCCCCGAATCTCTCGACGATTCGCTGTTTGAGCAACGCACGAACAGGAGAGCACAAGCAGGACTACTCTCAGGATCCACCGTCCTGGTCGAGCAGAAGAAGTTGGAGACATTCGCCGCATCAGCAACTCACAACTAGGATGCCCATTCTGCAGCACCGAAAGCAAACCAGCACCAGTCCGACACCAGGAACAGCTCAGGGCAGCCGGTCCCTTCTCAGTGGTGCGGTTCTGTAAAATCTGGTTGTCCATGAACTCGATTCTCGTAGTCGATGACGAAGCCGATATTCGCAAATCGCTGCGCGGCGTGCTGGAAGATGAAGGCTATAAAGTCACTGCGGCTGAAAGCGGCGAGGCTTGTCTCGACGTGCTGAAAACGCGCTCCTTTGACGTGGTTCTGCTCGACATCTGGCTGCCCGGGATCGACGGGCTCGAAACGCTGGAGAAGATCAAGCAGCACGAAGATCCGCCGGAAGTGATCATCATCTCCGGGCACGGGACGATCGAAACTGCAGTCAAAGCGACAAAGCTCGGCGCCTACGACTTTCTCGAAAAACCGCTCTCCCTCGAACGCACGCTCATCGTGCTGAAGAATGCCACCCAAGCGCGCAAGCTGCGCGGTGAGAATCGCGAGTATCGCAGGCAGCTTGAATCCAAGAGCGTGATCGTAGGGGAAAGTGTGCCGACGAAAGCGCTCCGTCAGCAGATCGCGATCATGGCACCCACTAATGGTCGCGTCCTTATATATGGAGAATCCGGAACGGGAAAAGAGCTTGTCGCCCGCGCGATTCACAATCAGAGTCTGCGGCGCGAGAACGTCTTTACCGAAGTCAATTGCGCCGCCATTCCCGAGGACTACATAGAAGCCGAGCTCTTCGGCTTTCGTAACTCAGCCGGTCCTGGCGGCACAGCGGAAAAAACGGGCACCTTCGAACGCGCGGACGGTGGCACTCTGTTTCTCGATGAAGTCGGTGATATGAGCCTGAAGACGCAGTCCAAGGTCCTGCGTACTCTCGATGAGCAGCGCTTTACTCCAGTCGGTGCAACCGAGCCCGTCACAGTCGATGTGCGCGTGATCGCGTCAACGAACAAGAACCTCGAAGAGGAGATCGCGGCAGGAAATTTTCGTGAGGATCTGTTCTACCGTCTGAATGTCATTCCCTTTTATGTTCCTCCACTGCGGGATCGTCTGGAAGATGTGCCACTACTCCTCAAGCACTTTCTAAAAGAGTTTTCATCTCGGTACAGCCGCCGTACGCGAGAGATCGCCGACGACGCTCTCGATGCGTTGATGAAGTATGCATGGCCCGGAAACGTTCGCGAGCTGCGCAACGTGATTGAACGCATCGTGATCATGAATCCGGGAGCCGCGAAGATTGAGCGCAAGCATCTACCTCCCCTTATCTATCGCGACGGTTCCAAGCGTGGTTCCACGCCAGAATTTTCTTCGCTGCATCAGGCGCGCGCTGCCTACGAGCGCGACTACATCTTACGAAAGCTCGAAGAGAGTAAAGGCAACATGAGTCGCGCCGCCGAAATTCTGGGGATGGAGCGCAGCCACCTCTATCGGAAGATGAAGACGCTGGGAATTTCCGTGAAGGAATGAGTGAACAATTCGGCCTCCGACTGATTTTCGTAATCGCATCTGATTTTTTACTGCTTATCCACAGGCATTTCGATTATCCTTCGCTGCATGGTGCGTATGACGGTGCTGGCGTCGGGTTCGCGCGGCAACACCGCTGTCCTTTCCAGTTCGGGCACCAGCATTCTTATCGACGCCGGCATCTCCTGCCGCGAGACTCTGCGCCGCATGTTCAGTGCAGGCGAAGATCCCGCGCAGCTCAGTGCAGTCGTCATCACCCATGAACATCAGGATCATGTGAGTGGACTTGGCGTACTGGCTCGCAAGCTCAAGATTCCGGTTTACATCACCGGACACACACATCAGGAATGGCAGCGCTGGGTTCGCGGACCGACGACCAGGCAAACTGCGCTTTACGAAGATGACGATAAGGCGCATCTCGAGCGCTGCGAGCACTTCCGCGCGGGCGAGCGCTTTACCATCGGCGACATCGAAGTGCTCCCGTTTACCATTCCGCACGATGCGGCTGATCCCGTGGGATTTGTCTTTCGCACCGAAGGCATCAAGATCGGCATGGCGACCGATTTGGGATACATGCCGGCGAGCGTCAAAATACATCTCCGCGGATGTGACGCACTGGTGCTCGAATCAAACCACGATCTGGAGATGCTGCGCGGCGGGCCGTATCCGTGGTCGGTGAAGCAGCGCGTCATGTCCCGTGTTGGGCATCTTTCCAACGATTCTCTCGCCGAATTCTTCTCTTCCGACTATGATGGAGGAGCAGCATTCCTCGTATTGGCACATTTGTCCGAGGCGAACAACCATCCCGAATTGGCACGTCAAGCGGCCGAACGGGCTCTGGTAGGACGCTTGAATCTGATCCAGAACCGCCTGGTCTTGGCATCGCAAAATGAGCCAATGGAAGCGATTCGTTTTTGATGTCCGAGTGCGTCGATCGAGTAGTAGGTGACATTCTCGCCGGCTGGCGATACGACATCTCCGGCCTCGCTCCCGAGATGCGCGGCGATTACGAGCAGCATTTCCTTGATTGCCTTCATTGCCGCTCGCGTCAGCGCCTGCATCGGACTATCGATATTGGCTTGATTGTCGTCGCTAGCCTTTCTGCGGCGATGTTTCTTATTGCTTTTGGCGCGATTCGCCACTTCGATCCCAGAAACGCTCACCTTCTTGAATTCATTGCGCTGGCGGGATTCGCGTTCTCCAGCCTCGTGTGGCTGATCGTTGCGCTTGCAACTCCTGCGCCGATTGTCATCCAGGATGTCGCTCGAATGGGTGCGAGGAGGATTCAGGAAAAGCTTCCACCGGAGATTCGCGAAAGAATTCCCGCGATCGGGAATCGGCATTGAAGCCTGCTCGTTTGTCATTCCGAACCGCCGCTTTTTGGCGATGAGGAATCCCTATTGCCGCAATTCCGTTGAGTTCGAGAAGTAAAGAAGGCCGCCTCAGCGAACCGAAGCGGCCTTTTTAGCTAGCTA
>DATEMI010000264.1:0-12571 GCA_035275665.1 Terriglobales bacterium
GCGAGTAGAGATACGCTCGATCACGTCCGAGCACATGAATGAGCAGAGTTTCCGCGTCGAGACGAGCGTCTCCCCGCGCGCTGGCCTGCAGCCGCTCCGTGGCTTGCTTAATGGCGAGATCGAGCCGCAAGGCTCCCTTCCTCTAAACCGCCACCATCTCCTGTTTGAGCTTCTCGGCTTGAAAGTGCGCGATGAGCGCGTCGATGAGCGGCTGGATTTTGCCGTCCATCACCTCCGGAAGCTGGTGGATAGTAAGGCCGATGCGGTGATCGGTTACCCGGTTCTGCGGGAAGTTATAGGTGCGAATCTTCTCGCTGCGATCTCCGCTGCCGACCTGCGTCTTGCGTTCTTTTGCGAGCTCCGCCTGTTGCCGCTCCAGTTCGACTTCATACAAGCGCGAGCGGAGAACGCGCATGGCTTTCTCGCGGTTCTTGATCTGTGACTTCTCGTCCTGGCAGCTCACGACCGTGTTCGTGGGGATATGCGTAATGCGGACAGCGGAGTAAGTCGTATTCACCGACTGACCACCCGGACCTGAAGAACAGAACGTATCGATGCGAATGTCCTTCGCCTCGATTTTGATGTCCACGTCTTCCGCTTCGGGCAGCACGGCAACCGTGATGGCAGAAGTGTGCACGCGTCCCTGTTGTTCAGTTTCGGGAACTCGCTGCACGCGATGCACTCCACTTTCATATTTCAGCTTGGAGTAAGCACCGTGTCCTTCGATCATGGCGATGACTTCCTTCAGCCCACCAACTCCTGATTCGGAACTCGACAGGACTTCCACTTTCCAGCGCTGCGATTCGGCATAACGCGAATACATGCGGAACATCTCTGCCGCAAACAGCGATGACTCATCGCCGCCGGTGCCGGCGCGAATTTCGAGGATGACGTTGCGCTCGTCGTTCGGATCCTTAGGCAAAAGTAGAACCTTGAGTTCTTCCTCGGTCTTCTCCAGACGCAACTGCAGCGATGCAAGCTCTTCCTCGGCCATCGCCTTCAGCTCGGGATCATGCTCGTCGGCGAGCATGGATTTCGTATCGGCGATCCCGCGCTTCAAATCCTTGTACTCGCGATAGCGCTCAACAATCGACACGAGTTCACTGTGGGCTTTGGCCGTCTTCTGATAGCGAGACGAGTCGCCGATGACTTCCGGCGAGGCCAGCGCTTGAGTGAGTTCCTGGTACTTGTTTTCGATTTGTTCTAATCGTTCAAACATGATGGCTACCGGCTGCTGGCCACCGGCTTCCGGCCGCAGCAATCTGATATTGCGTTTTAAGAAAGGGAGGAGGGCAAAAAGACGAGTGCGCGGCGGGGGCCGCTAGGCAATCACCAGTTCGCCGCCGTTTTGCTTTTCGAGTTCGAGAGCAGCATCGAGGGCGCTGATGGCGCACGCTACCTGGTCGTCAGCTGGCGGCTGCGTCGTGATCCTCTGCAGCCAGAGTCCCGGCTTCGTGAGCAGCGCGAAGAGCGAGTTGCGCTTCTTCGCCGCGTAGCGGATCAGCTCATACGAGATGCCGGCGATGAACGGCAGCGCGATGATGCGCAGCGCAAACTTGCCCCAGAACGTCTGAATCGGGAACAGGCTGTAGACGACGATGCAGATCAGCATCACCGTCATCAGGAAGCTGGTGCCACACCGCGGATGCCACGTCACAAAGCTCTGCGCACGCGGTACATCCACCGGCTCGCCGGTTTCGAACGCGAAGACCGTCTTGTGTTCCGCGCCGTGGTACTCGTACACGCGATGGATGTCATTCGCCAGCGAAATTCCCCAGACGAAGAGCAGGAAAAGTCCAATGCGAATCACGCCATCTACGATGTTGAAGAGGACCTGATTTCCTAATGTAGGAAATACGTGCTTCAGACCGGTAGCAGCAAGCAGCGGCAGAAACTTGTAAAACACGATGAAGAATCCGAGCGAGAGGACGATATTGACTGTCGCCATCCATCCACTGATCTCAAGCTTTTCCTGAGGCTTTGAGCCTTCGGGAGGCTTGCCGGTCATCTCTTCCAAAGCTACGTTCGCCGAGAACTTCAGAGCACGAAAGCCGAGCATCATTGCGTAGCCGAGGGTGACGACGCCGCGAACTACGGGCCAACCCATCCACTTGCGCTTGTCCGATGGACGCTCCAGCAGGTCTGAATGCGTGACCGTCTCGCCGGATTGCTTGCGAACTGTGATGCCCCAGGCGTGAGGCGTACGCATCATGACTCCTTCGAGCACAGCTTGGCCGCCGACGAGGGTCTCCTCTCCACTCTCGAGAGCGGGAAGCAGCTGAGTTGCCGCTAGTAGTCGAAGGTATTGTTTCCAGTAAGTCATGCCTGCTAGTCCGCCGAGGTGGTAACCTATTGTCAGTTACCAGCTAGGCTCATTCATCATTATACGTTAGGCATCGGCCATAGCCGCGCGTATGGTACTCGGGCCGTGCCTCGCCGCAACTTTTTGCCAGATCGTCAGTTTGGCAGTTACGAACCCTCATTTCGATGAGTAATTTACCTGAGAAGATTCAGTCGGCCACCCAGGAGCTTCGCCGGCTTCAGCAGGAGATCCAGACTTCGATAGCCGCTCCAATTCTGCCGGAGGTCGACTCTGAGGCTGTTCGCGAGTTCAAGGAGGTGATCGACTACGTCCGGCAGCTTCTCTGGAATTACATTCAAGCTGACACCGTTCAGAGCGGACAGAGTGTCGACGACGAAGTCCGCAGCCTGCGCCTGCAGCGCGTGACCGAAATGCTGCAGGCTATCCAGCAAGAAGTGAAAGTACGAAAGCTGACACCCACTCCCGCTACAGTAACCTTCTTGAATGCTGTACACGACATTGCTGACGCAGCCTTTGAGCGACATGCGGGTTCAGGAACGGAAATCGATAAAGCGAGCTAGGCGCGTAGGGATCCAAGCACTCGATGCGAAACTGGTTTGCGAGTGCTGACTGCCGATTGACTTTCTCGCTACCATCCTTCCATGCTGCGCTTTGCTCAGCTCTGTGAAGCTGTTGCTGCCACCACGAAGAAGCTGGAGAAGCGCAGGTTCGTCGCCGAGTACTTTTCCGCGCAGCCGGAACAGACAGCTTCGCAGGCTGCGGTCTTCCTTTCCGGCGATGTCTATCCCGCATTTTCTGAGCGTACGCTCAACGTCGGTGGCTCGATGGTGTGGCGAGCTGTGCAGCAAATCACCGGAGCTTCTGAGCAAGAGATGTCGGCAGCTTATCGCCAAACCGGAGATCTCGGAGCCGCTGCTCACCGGATATGGCCTGTGGAGTTCATCGGCTCCGTCCTTACTCTTCCCGATTTGTCGAAGCTACTCGATGACGTCGCAGTCGCGCATGGTCCAGCTGCAAAGCTGGAGAGAGTGACAGCCCTGCTGCGGCAATGCTCGGCTCTGGAAGCAAAGTACGCCATCAAAATCATGGTCGGCGACTTGCGCATAGGCATGCGCGAAAGCCTGGTGGAAGAGGCAATTGCCGCGGCCTACGACAAACCGGAATCAGCGGTGCGACGGGCGAACATGCTGCTCGGCGATATCGGCGAAACGTTGCGTTTGGCCGCGGAAGGCCGGCTGACTGAAGCTCAGATGCGGCTGTTTCATCCGATCGGTTTCATGCTGGCAGCGGAAGTGAAATCGAGTGACGAAGCATTGTCGCATTTCGATGATGCCCAGGTGGAAGACAAATACGACGGCATTCGCGCGCAAGTCCATTGCGGCGAGGGGAAAGTACGCATTTTCTCGCGCACGCAGGACGACATCGCCGAATCGTTTCCCGAATTAATAGCAGTGTTCGCAGGCGCCAATACGCCATTGGTACTCGATGGTGAGATTCTCGCCTGGGGAACGGATGGAAGCGGCGCCGCGTCTGCAGGGAGCGCTTTGCCGTTCTCTGCTCTGCAGAAGCGGCTCGGTCGCAAGCGCGTCACCGAAAAGATGATGCGCGAGGTTCCGGTGGTGTACGTCGCGTTCGACGTCCTTTATGCGCGCGATGAACTGGTGATCGACCGTCCGCTGCGGGAACGCTCCGCGCTTCTGACAGAAATCATTTCAGAACTTCCTGCACCAACAATGAGTGGAGGTTTTACCGAACAAAGGACTCTTTCTTTTGGCGAAGAAGCAGCCGCGCAATCTATGCCTCGCCTATTCCGCGCGCCTTTTGCTGATGCGCCCTCACCGGAAGACATCGAGCGCATCTTTGTCGAGGCGCGTGCTCGGGGCAATGAAGGGCTGATGATCAAGAACCGCACTTCGTTCTATGCTCCCGGACGGCGCGGGCACGCGTGGCTCAAGATGAAACGCGAACTCGCGACTCTCGACTGCGTCGTGACAAGTGTCGAGTTCGGAAATGGGAAGCGCGCTGGAGTGCTGAGCGACTACACGTTCGCCGTTCGAGGGGAAGACGGCCGGCTGATGAACGTCGGAAAAGCCTACTCGGGCTTAACCGATGCCGAAATCGCCGAAATGACCGAATGGTTCAAGCAGCACACGCTGAGTGACTTCGGCCATTCTCGTCTCGTCGAGCCGAAGATCGTGCTGGAAGTGGCCTTCAATAACATCATGCGCTCGGAACGCCACGAAAGTGGCTTCGCGCTGCGCTTTCCGCGCATCGTGCGTCTACGTCCAGACAAGCCGCCGGAAGAAGCGGACACGGTGAAACGCGTGCAAGAGATATATCTGAGTCAGCATCGGGCGCAGTAAGAAGGCTGTCGGTACTCGGCTATCGGCACTCGGCCACTACACTGTTTAACTTCACTAAAAGGGTTGCTGGCCGAAAGCCCTCAGCGTGTTTATTCAACGAATGCAATCACACACTTCAGATATGCCGTTTCGGGAATGCTGGCGACCACAGGATGATCCTGGCTTTGGCCGCGCACTTCGAGCAGGCGGATGCGGCGATGCGCATCACGCGCAGCTTCGGCGAGCATGGAGAGGAAATCGTCCTGGCTAACATGGTGCGAGCACGAGCAGCTGACGAGAATGCCGCCGGGCTCAAGCATCTTCAGGGCGCGCAGGTTCAGCTCTTTATATCCGCGAAGAGCGGTGGGGAGAGCGCGTTTAGTTTTGGCGAAGGCCGGTGGATCCAGCACGATAGTGCCGAACTTCCGACCAGTGTCTGACCAGTCGCGCAGAAGATCGAAAGCATTGCCTTCGAGCCATTCGATCTCTGGCGCGCGTAGCGAATCGCAGTTGAGTCCGAAGTTCTCTTCTGCGGCTTCGAGTGCCGCACGGGATGCGTCCACGCCAGTCACTTGCGAGGAGACGCGAGCAAGATGCAGCGCGAATCCGCCTTGATAGCAGAAAACATCCATCGCCGCTCCGCGAGCGTAGCGCTCGGCGGCAACGTAGTTCTCCCGCTGATCGAGAAACGCGCCTGTTTTTTGACCTCCCAAAGCGTCGTAGTGAAAACGCAAGGCA
Source organism: Terriglobales bacterium (assembly GCA_035275665.1). GTDB lineage: Bacteria > Acidobacteriota > Terriglobia > Terriglobales > Acidobacteriaceae > Gp1-AA112. The sequence goes on from DATEMI010000264.1 coordinate 5,404, forward strand.
GGCGAAGTAGACGTAGCGTTCATTTCAACTGTGGTGTTTGATTTTTCTCCGGCGATCAGGCCGCCTGCAATCGGAGGCAGGTCTTCCAGTTCGCGAATACGCGTCTCGACGCGCTCCACAATTCCCGCCGGTCGCAGTTCATCGCGCAACGTTTGCACAACCGAATTCCGCACATCGGTGCGATCCATAGCCTGGGTGAGAACCTGAAAGGCGAGCACATCGTTATAGCGATCGACGATCAATCCTGGCAGTCGGTCAGCTTCGCTGAAGGTGATCCGATAGGCATTGGTCTGCTGAGGAATTCCCAGCCGTTCGCGATAGTTGATGGCTATACGTATCCGTTCGGCTACGACACTCGGCAAATCGGCAGTCGAACATTCGCGTTCCGAGATCATCCGAAGCGCGATTTGTGAGCTGGAACTCGATAATGCGTAGCCGAGAATCCGGTCACGCTCGTTCGTGATCTGAACTACTTCGCCTCTCGGCAACTCGATTTCAGAGTCCAAATCCGAGCGATACACCCAAGGGTGACCAGAACGCAGGCGCGCCGCTGCGCGGGCATTGACTCGAACGCTGAATGACGAAGGGGCTACAGGTCGCGAACTGCGAGCGCGGCGGGCGGGCATTCGTGTTCGGTTATAAGTCGTCCTTTCGCTCAAGGACAACGACGGCACCGAACATAGTTCGGTGTATCACGAACGTAAGGCGAAATCAAGACATTCTTGAAGGCGCAAGCAGCAGTCCGTTCCCATTTTGGAATGCAGCGGCAGGAAAATCCCGGATACGCTGTAATTACGCTGTTATCGCAATTTCTTTCGCTGTTCGGAAGAAGATCCGCCATAGCTGCAATTCCGTAAGACATTCCGCGCCAGAGAGTTGCACGAATCATTGACGGTTCGCACCCGGCAATTTGAAAAGTTACGCTGTTAAGTACGCTGTTAAGTACGCTGTTATTTTCGCTGTTCTCGGAAAAACTGCGTAATTTCCCCGCAGCCATCGACCGCGATGCTAGTCCGCATCGACCGCTGGCTCCAATCGTCAGCGTTCAGCTTGCCGCTTTGAGCTGAGTTACGACTGCACTCTCTTTCGTCGGCCGTCGCGCGATGAGGGGCAATACCAGAGACGCTGCCATGACGATCGCGATCACGTAAATGCCGGTTGTGTATTGTCCCGTGGCCTGTCGTAAGCGAGCGATCATGATCGGGGACGGAATGGCGCCGGCTCCCCAGGCCAGCAGAATCCAGCCGTAGATTCCGCCCATGTACTTTGCGCCGAAGTAGTCGGCGGTGAAAGAAGGCATGGTGCCGAAGCCGCCGCCGTAACAGAGGCCAATGATAGCGAAGGCAATGCTAAATACCGTCACGTTGGAAATGTGTGGCAAGGAGAAGAACACCACGACCTGAATGAGAAAAAGCAGGAAGTAAACTCGCGCTCTCCCGATATGGTCCGAGACCCAAGCCCAGAAGACGCGGCCGAGTCCATTGAAAATAGAGATCACGCCCACCATGCCTGCCGCCTGCACGGCAGTCATACGGATCATCTGCTGCGCCATCGGTGACGCTTGACTGATGATCATGATTCCCGCGGAGACATTCAGGAAGAGCATCGCCCACAGCAGATAGAACTGCCACGTCGCGACCGCTTCTTTCACGGTGTAATCGTAAGTACCCGCCGCTTTGGAAACAGCCGTCTTCGGCTGCCATCCCGGGAGAGTCCAACCTTGGGGAGGATTGGCGTAGAACTGGGCGGCCACGACAACGCCGATGAAATATACGATTCCGAGAGTAAGAAAAGTCGCTGGAACGCCTTTGGAAAGAATTTCGCGCGCGGCGAATGGACTCATGACGAGGGCGCCAAATCCGTATCCGCAAACGGCTACGCCAGTCATCAGCCCGCGCTTATCGGGAAACCACTTCACTAATGTTGCGACGGGGGTGATGTATCCCATTCCCATGCCTAACCCGCCAATCACGCCATAGCTGAGGTAAAGCCCACTTAGGGAATGCTTGCCGGCTGCGAGCGACGCGAGAAAATAACTCACGCCATAGAGCACGCCCGCAACGGTGGCAACTTTGCGCGGACCGACGCGGTCCATCCACAACCCGCCGATCACGGTACCTACCCCAAGAAACAGGATGGCGAGGGTGAACGTTAAGGAGACTTGCGTGAGTGTCCAATGCTCGACGCTGATGAGAGGTTTGACGAAGACGCTCCAGCCATAAGCAGCGCCCAGGCAGATTTGCATCACCACCGCGGCAACTGCGATCCCCCAGCGGTTCGGGATATTGTTCAAAGCCATCGTCTTCGTCTCCTTGCGTTCTCTTGCTTCAAGCCACAGCTACTGCAGCATCTCCTGCTAGGCAGGTTGCTCCTACGATCTCTACTGTCGCGTTGTAATCGGGCACGCCGCTTGCGTCGAGGCGGCCGGCGGGAATCAGTACATTGATTTCCGGCCAGTGCGCAGCCAAGACTCCGGGTCGGATGTGATCCACACGCACCCGCCCTTTGAACTCGCCTAAGTCGTTTCGCAGCGCGATTGGATCGCCGTTTTTCAAGCCCAGACGTTCGGCGTCTTCGGCCGAAATGATGACATCATCGCGACGCGCTCCGGTAAGCGAATCGATGTCGTTATGGATGATGCTGTTGAACTGCTTGCCGCGACGCGTCGTAAGCAGGAACTGTCCTGCAGGCACGTGCTCATCCGGAAGTTCGACGACGGAGAAATGCCCTTTGCCGTCCGGCGTCAGGCACCTGTCGACCAGCAAGCGGCTACCGCCATACTGGAAGTTATCGCCCTTGTACTTGAGATTGGCGATGCCTTTATAAGTTGGGCAGACGTGCTCGATCTCATTGCGAATGTCCTGCGTATCAGTCCAACGGAACGCCTTTTCGGCGCGTACCGGGTCGAGCTTGCGAGCAACTAAAACGGGAATCTCCCATTCATCCTTCGTTTCGGGAATGCGTGGGCCGGGAATCTCCGGGCTGAAGATGACACGGCGCTCCGTGCTGGTCTCGCTGCCGCCACCGCGCTGCTCGTAGCGCGTGCGCGCGGGGAAAAGGACAACCGTATCTGCGGGATCTACAAGCATCGTGGGGTTCACGACGATGTCCTGGTGAACGCGAAGCTTGATTTTGCCCAGAGCGCGATCGACTAGTTCCGGCTGCGGCAATGTTCGCTTGAAGTTGCCGCCGCTTTGCCACAGTGCATCGATCTCACCCCGTTCTGCTGCCAGAACCATGTGGGCCGCAGGCATTCCCTTCCAACTTGGGGGCTCGAAGCCCCACATTTGCGGCGCTGCGAATCGCTTGGCGTTGTCTTCCGTTACGGGGAAGCCCATCACGTATGCGGACGGCATTCCTCCCATTTCGGCACCGCCCTGTACGCCGCTGTGCCCGCGGATTAGCATGAGCCCTGTGTGTGGACGCCCGATATTTCCACGCGAGAGCTGCAGATTGACAATGGAACGAACGTTGTCAGTGCCATATCGGTGCTGGGTGATGCCCATGCTCCAGACCACGATTGCGTGTCGCGCGTGGCCCAACATCTTGGCAAAGCGGAACATGTCCGCGCGAGTCTGGCCAGCCGAACGCTCCAGCGTTTCCCATGAGAGTGAGCGGGCCTTGGCTTCGACCTGGTCCCAGCCGGCAGTGCGTGCGGCGATGAAGTCGCGATCGATCCAGTTGTTCTCGATCAGGTGCTTGATTGCGCCGTAGAAGAAGGCGATGTCGCCGCCAGCATGTACCTGGAAAAAGTCGTCGGCGAGCTTGGTGCCGAAAAATGCGCTCTCCGTCACCGATGGAACCCAGTACCGTTCCATTCCAGGCTCGCGGTACGGATTCACAACAACGATTTTTGTGCCAGCCTTTTTGGCGTAGTACAGATACTTGGTCGTGACCGGCTGATTGTTTGCCGGGTTCGCTCCGACAAAGACAATCAGATCGCTTCCAATCCAGTCGGAGTAAGAGCACGTCGTTGCCGCGCAGCCGACTGTCGCCATGAGCCCCGCTGTGCTTGGAGCGTGGCAGATACGCGCGCTGGTATCGACGTGATTTGTGCCGACAAAGCGCGCGACCTTCTGATGCGCGTAATAGGCTTCGTTCGTGAGCCCGCGCGAAGTTAAGAACCATGCCACACGCTTCGGATTAATCTCCTTAAGTTGCTCGGCGACAATCCCAATCGCCTGCTCCCACGAAACGCGCGAAAATCCTCTTTCGCCTTTGCGGCGGACCATCGGAACGGCCAGCCGTCCAAGCTTGCGCAGCTTCTTCTCCGACATCTCTCGCAACGGGGCGACGTCTTCGAGCAGATGCCAGTTCATCGCCGGCATTGTGTTCAAGCGCAGAAGCTGCAGCCGGACGGCGCACAGATGAATGCCTTTCATCGTCCAGTCATGCATGCCGCTGGTGCCGAGCGAGCATCCATCACAGCAGCCGTCGCGCAGAATGCGATAGGCGTAGCCGAGACTGTCGCGGTTCTCCCACGCGACATCGAGCATTTCTTTGTAGCTGTTGGGATGCTGCTGATTCAGGCCATAAGGAATGAGGCTGACCCAACTCTTCGGATTCCACCGCGAATTGCCTCTCTCGGCAGAACCCTGCACTGGACGTGCCACAAACACCTCCCGGAGCGAAAAGCAAGCGAGGGACGCCGAGGAGTCGCGTCCTAAAACGGCAAACGCCGAAACTGCCCGACAAATCTACGCCCATTTTCAGGGCAGGAGCAATGAATTTCTGAGAAATGCAGCGCAAAATTGCGAAATCGCGGGATGGAACTGGACAGGAGTGGACGATGTAGACCGAGATCGATCTTCAGTTCGTGCACCCCCACGCTGCGCGGGGAGCAAGTGCTAAACTGGCACGTCAATGCCCCAGTACGTTATTGAGCGCGAAGTACCCGGAGCTGGCTCCCTTTCCGAGTCGGAAATCCGCGATCTGTCCCTGCGCTCTCTCGCAAAGCTGAGTGAATTAGGGCCGCAGATTCAGTGGCTGCACAGCTATGTCACGGAAGATAAAGTTTATTGCGTATACATCGCGCCGGACGAAAACATCATTCGCGAGCATGCGCGACGCGTCGGCATTCCCGCAGATCGCGTATCCGCTGTCCGCCGCCTCATCGACCCGACTGCGTTGAAGTAAGGGACTGTGGCTGTTCCAGCGAGTACTCAATCGCTTTCTCAAAGCTCATAGCAGTTCCTTCAGCCCAGGCTTTCTCACCTCTTGATTTGCCGAGCTCCGCCCATGCCAGAGCGAGCGCTCGATCGAGCTTCTGTTGCTCCGCATCGGTGAGGGTTACGCCGATCACGCTTCGCAGGTGTGCGGCAGCGCCAGCAATCTTCAGCGCACGGGCTGATTGGCCCTGAGCCAGGGCAAGACAGGCGCATCCGTCGAGACTACGAGCCAATCCACGGCGATGGCCGAGTTCGGCAAAGATTTTGAGCGCCTCGCCGTATGCTTCCAGGGCGGTTCTGTACTCTCCCTGCTCGCTGTAAATCTGACCAAGATCGGTAAGCGATCGCGCGCAACCCCAGCGATCTCCGGCTTTGCGGAACAGCGAAAGAGCACGCTGGTAGAGTTCGCGAGCCACAGAGAATTGTCCTTGCTCGCGCGCGATATCCCCCTGCTGGTTGATCGACCACGCGGCTCCGCTGCGATCGCCCAGTTCTTCAAAGATCGTTGTGGCCTCCCGCGCAGCGGTTTGCGCACCGGAATACTCGCCGCGAATGCGAAGCACGTTGGCCAGGTTATGAAGGCCTCGTGCAGTCGATACTCGATCTGAGACGGCACGCCAAAAGACTAGACTCTTTTCGAAACTCGATTGCGCAACCGCGTAGTCACCTCGATCGCGTGCGTTGACTGCCAGCGCGTTCAAGGCGGTGCCTATTCCCCATTTATCATCGAGCTCCTCATACAGGGAGAGGCTTTGTCTCAGGTAACTCTGTGCAGTAGCAAACTCTCCTTGGGCGGTGGTCAAGGCACCAAGGAACGTCCATATCTGTGCTCGCTCTCTGGTGTACTCGTCCCCTGCAAGTTGCAGGATTTCTTCCAGGCGCTCGCGTCCTTCGCTCAAATGTTCCCGCATGTCCCAAAAGCGGAATAGCGCGATGCACAGGCGTAAGGACCATTCGAGTTCCCGATTTTGAAAAAGCCAGTCGAGGGCCGAACGAAAGTTGTCCAGTTCGACATCGCATCGTGCCAGCCAGGCACCGCGGTCAACCGCATTCAGCTCCGGATTTCCTTCCTCGGCGAGAACCAGGCAATAGGCGGCGTGAGCACGGCGGACTTGGCGCTGTTCGTCACTGGCGCGAAGACGGTCCAACGCGTACTCGCGAATCGTCTCCAGCATGACAAAACGCGCTTCATCGCCTGATGGATCAAGGCTCAGCACGAGATTCTTATCTGTGAGTGAGGAGACGCCCTCGAAAACATCGAGATCAAGATCGTGATGGGTATTGCAAACCGCTTCCACGGCTTCCAGAGTGCATCCGCCCACGAACACGGCAAGGCGACGAAAAAGCCTCTGCTCGGCTTCGTTCAGCAGATCATGGCTCCAGTCGATCGCGCTGCGGAGAGTTTGTTGCCGTTCTGGCAAATCGAGCGCGCCACCCACGAGAAGCTGTAGCCGGCTCTGCAGGCGGTCGAGCATTGTGAGCGGAGACAGTACTCGAGTTCTCGCCGCCGCCAGTTCAATCGCCAACGGCAGCCCGTCGAGTTTCTCGCAGATTGCGCGAATTGCACTTTCATTTTCTGTATTGAGAGCAAAGCTCGGCCGAACTGCCTTAGCGCGGTGCACAAACAGCTCTACTGCGGAGTCGTGTGCAAGGGGAGCCACTGGAAACTCCTGCTCACCGTAGATGCGCAGGCAAGCGCGGCTTGTGATAAGGACCCTGAGCAGTGGGCACGCCTGCATGATTTCCGCGATCAGCGTCGCAGCGGGGAGGAGCTGCTCGAAGTTGTCCAGCAGAAGAAGGAACGGTCCTGATTCCTTTAGTTCGGAAGCTATGAGGTCGGGGATGAACCGATTAGCAGCGCCTTGAATCTCGAGAGCTTTGGCTAACGCGCTTCCCACAAGCGCAGGATCGCTGATGGACCCGAGGCCAACGAACTGAACGCCTCCGGCGAAATGCTCCTTCGCAGCTTCAGCCACTGCGAGCGCCAGTCGAGTCTTTCC
>DATEMI010000265.1:0-8745 GCA_035275665.1 Terriglobales bacterium
CAGCACGCCCGCCCACATTGGCAACGCATAATCTTCTTCATCATCAGCCGGCGGTCCAGTTCGGATCTTCGCCGACGCTTCTTCGATCGAGAACTCCAGCACAGATGTAGCCTTCAATTCCTGATCGGTCGGCTGACGTACATCTTCCCAGCGGCCGCGAATTAAGTGCTCCGAGACAACGCGTAGAGCATGATTCTTCTTATCGCGCTCGTCAATTTTGCGTGCCGTGCCGAACGCAACAACAGATCGATAGTTCATCGAATGATGAAAGGCCGACCGCGCCAGCACGAGGCCATCCACGATCGTGACGTTCACACAGGCAGGAATACCTGTTTCCAGATGACGCAGCATGCGGCTCGCTGCAGAGCCGTGCATGTAGAGTTTGTCCTCTTCTCTTCCGAAGAGTGTGGGAATGACGAACGGCTGCCCTTCCACGCTGAAGCCAATGTGTGCTAAAAAAGAAGCATCCAGAATTGCACGAACGGTTTCTGGATCGTGAAAGCCACGTTTCGGTAATCGTCTTAGCTGAGTTCGTTCTGTAATCGTCATCTCGTCTCGCTGGCCGCAATCTATCCTCTGGCCCTGAAGCATTTGTAAGCAATCCAATTTCTTGGAGCTGCAGTTCAGAATGCCAGAGATGTTTCAACTCTCCAAGCGACTCGTAATCCTGCCACGCACGTCTCGCCTCGTCTCCCAGTTCTCTTATCGGCCTAAGGTACAGCAACCTCTGGTTCTATACGCCTGAGGACACGGCCCGGCGGCATCTATGCGCCTTGATCCGCTGTGCCTAAACTTTTTTCAGCGCCGCATTCCCCCACCCACCAAGCGCAACTTCCGGGTGGCAACGAACTGATTGCCCTAGGAACGCTGAAGCAAATCGTTTCTTCCTAGAAATCGAGATCCATCCTCTGGCTCGCTGGCCGCTATGGCCAAGCACTGAATACAGGACGTGTGTGCCCGTGAGCGAAAGACTGTTTAAGCTGGGGATTTTTGTCGTCTGCCTGTCGGTCGTGTCTCTATTCATCAGCGGCTGCGGAACCGCCGGAGCAAACGTTGGCCAGTCTACGACTGCCCCGCCGCAGACCTGGACCATTTCGGGAACGATCAACCCGGCCTCAAGTTCTGTGGGAGCCACTGTCGCTCTCAGCGGGACTGCCAGCGCCAGCGTGACCGCTGATGCAAACGGCAACTATAGCTTTGCCAACCTATCCAACGGCGCCTATACGGTTACCCCCACCAAGAGCGGAATTACCTTCTCGCCTGCGAGCCAGAACGTCAGCCTGAATGGCGCATCGCAAAGCGCGATCAACTTCAATGCTTCGACCTTGGCAGGGCCCGCTCTGCAATCGATTACGATCAACGCCGGCAGCACGTCGATCGCCAAGGGCACGAACGCTCAGTTCACCGCCACCGGTACCTTTAGCGATGGCAGCACACAGAACCTGACGAATTCTGTTATCTGGAGCTCATCGGATACGTCCGTAGCCTCGATCAGCGCGGCCGGGCTAGTGACAAGTTTGGCTGCAGGAACAAGCACGATCTCTGCCGCACAAAGCGGAGTTAGCTCCAATTCGATTGTGCTGACAATTACTGCGGCGACATTGCGATCCATCACGATTAACGCAGCAAGCGCTTCTCTTGCGAAGGGAACCACGGATCAGTTCACTGCGATCGGCACCTTCACCGACGGCAGTACTCAAGCCATCAGTAGTTCAGTCGCCTGGTCCTCCTCCAGTAGCAGCGTTATTACCGTGAATGCCAACGGATTAGCCACGGCGCAAGGAGCTGGATCGGCGAGCATCAGCGCATCCCAAAATGGGATCAACTCAAATAGCATCATACTCACTGTAACGGCGGCAATGCTCCAGTCGATTGCAATCAGCGCAGCCAAGACTTCGATCGCCAAAGGGACAACCGATCAGTTCACGGCCACCGGTATCTTCAGCGATGGCAGCACCCAGAACCTTACGAACTCTGTAATTTGGTCTTCTTCCAACTCCACGGCGGTTACGATGAACGCCTCGGGCGTGGCAACCGGTACTGGCGTTGGATCGACGAACATCAGTGCGACGCAGGGTGGAGTTACATCGAATTCCATTGCGCTCATAGTCACAGCAGCGGTGCTGCAATCGATCAATATCACTGCCCCGGCCACTTCAATTGCGAAAGGAACAACCGATCAATTCACGGCAACGGGCACATTCAGCGACGGCAGCACTCAGAACGTCACCACTTCTGTGACTTGGTCTTCTTCGAATTCCGCGGTAGCCACGGTGAGTGCCTCAGGCCTGGCAACCGCAAACAGCGTGGGCTCGGCAAGCGTCAGCGCAACGCAAAATGGAGTCACGTCAAATACGATTGCGCTCACTGTAACCGCTGCGGCGCTGCAATCCATCACGATCAATGCGCCGAGTGCCTCGATTGCGAAAGGAACAACCGATCAATTCACGGCAACGGGTACATTCAGCGACGGCAGCACCCAGAATCTGACCAATTCCGTGACTTGGTCGTCTTCGAACTCGGCGGCAGCCACGGTGAGCGCATCAGGTTTGGCGACAGGAGCGAGTACAGGAACGACAAACATCAGCGCGGCTCAGAGTGGAGTCGCATCGAACTCAATCGTGCTCACGGTAACCGCTGCCGTGCTGCAATCCCTCACGATCAATGCGCCGAGCGCCTCGATCGCGAAAGGAACAACCGACCAATTCACGGCGACGGGGACGTTCAGCGACGGCAGTACCCAAAATCTGACTAATTCTGTGACTTGGTCGTCGTCGAACTCGGCGGTAGCCACGGTCAGCGCATCGGGCCTGGCGACAGGAAACGGCGTCGGCTCATCAAGTATCGGCGCAGCGCAGGGCGGAGTTACTTCGAACTCTCTTACTCTGACGGTGACCGCTGCGGTTCTTCAGTCGATTGCCATCAGCGCGCCGAAAACATCGATTGCAAAGGGAACCACCGACCAGTTCACCGCAACGGGAACCTTCACTGACGGCAGCACGCAGAACTTGACCAGTTCTGTGACATGGATTTCTTCTAACACTACCGTGACCACTATTAGCACGACCGGTTTGGCGACTGCAAACAGCGCGGGCTCCACGAACATTACGACCTCCCAGAGTGGGGTCACATCCAATGCCGTTGCTCTGACGGTTACCGCAGCTACACTGCAGTCGATCACCATCAGCGCGGGGAGCTCTTCAATTTCCACCGGAGCTACCGATCAATTCACGGCAACGGGAACATTTACGGATGGAAGCACGCAGAACCTGACCAACTCCGCAATTTGGAGTTCCTCCAACACTGCCGTAGCGACCTTAACTGCTGCGGGCTTGGCGACTGGACTGACTGCAGGTACAGCCAGTGTGTCCGCGACGCAAGGCGGGGTTGTGTCGAACGCGATTGTGCTGACCGTTACTTCAGCGACGCTGCAGTCGATCGCGGTAAGCGCGCCGTCAGCTTCGCTGAATATCGGCGCCAGCGAGCAGTTCACGGCAACTGGCACATTCAGCGACGGCAGCACTCAGACGCTCACAAATTCGGTTACGTGGAGTTCCTCGAGTACCACCGTTGCCACCATCAGCGGAACAGGGCTGGCAACGGGAAGTGCAGTTGGACAAACATCGATTTCGGCGAGTCAGGCCGGCATTAGTGGATCGCAGCAACTGTCGATCACAGCGGTAATTTCGGGCAATGTGACCGCAGCAGGCAACGCCGCCACTCTAACGTTGAGCGGCGCGGCCTCTTCGACCACGACCGCTGATAGCAGCGGAAACTACACCTTCGGTGGATTAGCAAACGGGAGCTATACGGTCACGCCGACCAAGAGTGGCGTGAGCTTCAATCCTCCAGGCCAGACGATCACGATTAACGGAAGCTCCAGCACAGGAGTGAACTTCGGCATCGCGCAAGGACAGTTGACTCCTTCGCCAACGTCGATTCCGTTCGGCAGCCTTGCGGTAGGTAGCACCGGGTCGCAATCGCTGACGATTCAAAATACGGGAACGGCGAGCGCGACGATCTCGCAGATCAATGTGAGCGGATCGGCATTCAGTGTGACAGGCGTTACCCTTCCCATCACATTATCAGTAGGACAGAGCGTTACTTACACTGCACAATTCACTCCCAATTCGGGAAGTTCTGCTTTGGGAAGCATCTCGGTCATCAGCAATGCGGCCAACAGTCCGCTGACGATCGGGCTAACTGGAACCGGTGTGGCGCAATTGACGATATCACCGACTTCGCTGTCTTTCAGCAGCGTGCTCGAAGGGAACTCGACGAGTCTTCCTGCAACTTTGGGCGCACAGGGCGGAAACGTGACCGTGTCGTCGGCGACAGTGACAGGAGCCAGTTATTCGCTGAGCGGGGTCACATTCCCGCTGACGATTCCCGCTGGCCAGACAGCTTCGTTCTCAGTGACGTTTGCGCCGAAGGCCGCTGGATCGCTGCCTGGCAGTATCGCTTTCGTCAGCAACTCGACAACATCACCAACTTCGATTTCCCTTTCCGGAACTGGTACTGCGCCGCAGCACAGCGTTGCGTTAACGTGGGTCGCGAGCACATCGACGGTTTCCGGATATCACGTCTATCGTGGCACTCAGAGCGGCGGACCATATACGTTGATCAGCTCTGGTCTCGTGAGCGTTTTGACGTACACGGACTCAACAGTCCAGGCTGGAGCGACTTACTTCTACGTCGTTACAGCCGTCGATAGCGGCGGAAACGAGAGCGCGTTCTCCAATGAAGTTCAGGCCGTGATCCCGACGCCTTAGCAGGAAGCAAGAGCGAGCACGAAGCTCACCGACGGAAAGGGTGATGAAGGGGGCTTTGTGACCTCATCCTTCTGACGTCGTGACGTTCGTGTTCATGTTTCGCTATGACGCAACCGCATCCGCGCAGGTGCCGGCTTCGAACACCTGACGAATCTCGCATTCGCCGTCGCCTGCTACTTGCAGGAACTCCCTCGCCAGTTCGATCGCTTCCTGCTTCGATTTAGCTTGCAGGATGGCGAAGCCGCCGACCACCTCCTTCGTTTCTGTAAATGGTCCGTCAGTTACGCTGACTTTTCCGTTTGACAAACGTACGCGTGCTCCCAACCTGCTTGGCAGACATCCTTCTGTCGCCAGCAATGCTCCGGAACGCATGTGTTTATCGATCAGTTTGCCCATCGCGGCCATCTCCTCGCCTGATGGAGGAACACCGCGCTCAACGCTTCTGTAGATACTCAGGAATTTCATGACTTTTCTCCTTAACTCCGTTTACTAGGTGTGCAGCAAGAACCCAGCCGACGCGGCCGGCTCCACTTGTGTTCGTACATCGAATGAGGCTGCGCAAATCGACACACAGCCCCAGAAGGACTGACTATTTTTTCGCGGCGATCTGCTTGCGCACGCGATCTTCTTGTTTTCGCAGTTCTGGGGTGAAGTTGTCGCCGAAGTCCTCTGCCTCGAACAACGGACGAATCTCGATTTCAGTGCCGCCGTCGAATGGAGCTTTCTTCAGCCACTCCACCGCATCGTCGATCGACTTGACCTTCCATAGCCAGAAACCTGCGATCAGCTCCTTTGTCTCAGTGAACGGACCGTCGGTGATACTGCGCTTCGTCCCCGAGAACTTCACGCGTTTACCTTCGGACGAGGCCTGCAAACCTTCGCCTGCGAGCATGATGCCCGCTTTAGCAAGTTCTTCGTTGTACTTGCCCATTTTGGTGAGAATCTCTTTGTCGGGAAGAACTCCTGCCTCCGAATCCTTATTCGCTTTTACGATGACCATTACTCGCATTGTCGTGTGTTTACTTCTTCCTCCTCTGCCAGTATGTCGGACAGCAGAAGCGATTTCGACAAATTCGGATGGTCTTTTTTTAGGAATTTTAGGAAGCTGCGAAGCCGCGAAGCTCCGAAGCTCAAGTCAGTACCGTTCCCACTAGGGAATGGGTTAGTTCGGAGTTTCTTTGGGTAGGAAGTGCGAGATGTGTCCCCGAGTTCAGGCACTAGCTACTCACCCATCCGCTACTGCGGAGGGTACTGAATGTGGTGAGGACGCTTAGGAAAGAGTGAAGCCTCTAGTGCTTCTCAGGCGTGGCTTCGCGGCTGCGCAGCTTCGTGGCTTCTTGGCTGCCAAATTCAGCTAGTTTTTTTTTTCCGGCGCTGTGCGCCTTAGCCTGCGGCCGAACTAGCCCTTCGCGTTCCAGCGAATTCTGGATGTTATCCCAGACCTGTGGGCTCGGGTCACGCAAAGGAAGCAACAACTTCGCCTGATCGGCAATGTAGCGAAGATCTTTTACCAAATCGGAACAGACGGGGCACGTCTTCAGGTGCTCCATCTCGCTGGCGTCGCCGCCGCTCTCAAATATGTAGGGCAGGACCTCTTGAAATTCTGCGCACGTCATCTTCTTACGCTCTCCCCCGCTCATCGGCGTGCCGCCTTCTCTGCCTTGCTTAGTTTCAGCAGGTCGCGCAGCTTCATTCTTGCTTTGTGCAGCTGCGACTTGCTGTTTCCGATGGAACATCCCATCATCTCCGCTATTTCGTTGTGCTCATATCCTTCGATGTCGTGGAGCACGAATATGATGCGGTAGCCTGGAGGCAGATTTTCGATCGCGCGCTCCAGATTCACGCGATCGATGGAGCCGGCCAGCACGTTGTCCCGGGCGCCAATGTCTTTCTTGGGTCCGTCTTCCTGCTGGGGTTCCAGCGTTTCTTCCAATGAGACTTCGGGTAAACCCTTCTTACGCAGGTGCATCAGCACCACGTTTACGCTGAGCCGATGCAGCCAGGTGGAAAACGCCGACTCGCCTCGAAACGTTGCAATTTTGCGATATAGCTGAAGAAAGGCCTCTTGCGTGAGGTCTTCGGCTTCGGCGGTATTGCCAGTCATCCTGAGGCAAAGAGAGTAGACGCGACGCTTGTGCAGTCCGTAGAGCTGCTCAAACGCGTAGGGGTCGCCTCCTTTGGCCTTTTCGATGGCTTCGGCTTCGTTGAATCCAGGATTGGCGGTTCGTCGCGCCGTAGTTCTAGGCTGAGTAATCGGTTTTTCCTTTGGCGTTGCTGTTGGCGCTGTGATGGAGTTACCCTCGCAAACTTCGATGCGACGGAGCTGCTGCACGTTGTATCAGATTGCAAGGATTGAAGATAGTTGTGGAAAACTCATAAGCGATCTGGTCAGGGCGAGATCGGCGCGTCTAACCCAGCGTTTCCATTGTTATAGTGACGCAATGGGATTACCCAATCAAATCCCGCCAGAACCACCTCCGGAGAAGGATCCGCGCCGAAATCTGTTCTGGATGTACATCTCGTTTCTCGGCATCTCGATTCCCAAGGCGGGCCAGGAGAAGCGCGCGTTCGTAATGCTCATGATTGGAGTGTTGCTGTTTTTGGCGTTCATTGCAGTGGGAATTTTGACGATATTTCACTTGTGGTAAAAGCGTTCCCGAATTGAAACCCGCAGTCTCGGTCTTGCTATTCTCACCTAGTACATGTCCAGAGCCTTGAAAGCCCACGTTCTCCTCGTGCTGGTTACGTTCGTCTGGGGAGCGACGTTCGTCGTAATCAAAGACGCCGTCGAGCAGGATGCGTCGCCCTTGATGTTCAACTTCGTCCGCATGGTGCTGGCCACAGTCACGCTGGGGCTTGTATTTCATCGCGAGATCGTCCGCATTTCTCGAGAGGCATTGATCGCTGGAGTGGTCACGGGAATTTTCCTCGGATTAGGCTATGAATTTCAGACTACCGGCTTGCGGTTAACGACGGCATCTAAGTCCGCTTTCATTACGGGAATTTCTGTCGTGCTTGTACCGTTGTTCCTTATTCTCTTTTGGCGCCGCAAAATTCGCACGTGGACAGCGTTGGGCGTGTTTACTGCCGTGGTCGGACTATTTCTGCTCACGGTTCCCGCCAGCGAAAGCGGCCTGCGACCCTGGGAGAGCGTGAATCGCGGCGATTTATTGACGCTCGGCTGCGCCATCAGCTTTGGTTTTCAAATCATCTTTCTGGGACGCGCGACCGAACGGCATCCATTTGCCCAAATTGGGTTTCTGCAAGTCGCGACCTCTGCCGTGCTGATGGGAATTGCCGCGCCGGCGATCGAGCATCCGCACATCGCGTGGACTCCCCGCGTGCTGTGGGCTATCGCAATTACCGGACTGCTCGGGACAGCAGCCGCCTTCACCATTCAAGCCTGGGCACAACAGTTCACCTCCCCGACGCAGACTGCCCTCATTTTCTCGCTCGAACCCGTCTTTGCCTGGATTACGTCCTACGTCGCTCTCGGCGAGCGCCTGGGTGCACGAGCCGCGATCGGCGCCGTGCTGATTCTCGGAGGTGTGCTGATATCGGAGTTGCTGGGCGCAGCCGCCGCGCCGAAAGTTGCCGATGCATGACGCGAACCTGCTGAGATAACATTCCTCCGCCACATGCGTCTATTGCTGCAGAAATCGCGTCTAAACAAACGAAGTGAGAAGTTTTGAAAGGAACCTTCCTGCGGCCAACGTCCTGTCTGCCGAGCGCTTCTCGCTATAATTAGAGTTTGCCAACGGTTGGTGAGGGAAGATCATGGATTCACACATGACGCTTAGAGATCGCATGAGGTCGCACCGCTTCCTATCTACTATTCTTGTGGTTGCGACGTTATTTGTCGGCATTCTTATTGGTACGGTCATTCAGCGCGGCGTAAAAGGAGCAACGAGGGCAGTCAATAGTTCGGACGCAACTCCTCTGAAAGTTCCGGCACCGCAGCAGCTCTCGAACG
>DATEMI010000266.1:0-10741 GCA_035275665.1 Terriglobales bacterium
CGGTAGGCGGCGGTTCCGTTAACCCACTGCCTTCTTCTGAAACTGCCGCAGTCCAAACGCCAGGAGCAGCCCATCAAAGAACACCAGCGCAAGCAGGATGTATCCAGTGGGAATATGCGAGAACTGCGGCACGACCGCTGCGCGCAGTCCTTCACTCGCATAGGCCAGGGGATTGATCAGCACGATCTTTTGCAAGATTGGGAATTTATCGAGCGCGCTCCAGGGGTAATACGTGCAACCGAAGAAAATCATCGGCGTGAGCACCATGCTGAACATGAGTCCGATGTGTTGCTGATCCATGGAGCAGCCGAGAGCGAGACCTCCCGCTGCGGAGAAGGTTGCGACCAGTATCACCATGACGACGAATAGCGCAGGACTGATGTTGAATTGCAATCCAGGACGCAGGATGAGTTGTCCCAGAGGCAACACGATAAGGCCGGCAATCATAGCCTGAATTAATCCCGCAAGCACCTTCTCGATTGCTACCCAGGAGATTTCGATAGGGGCCAGCAAGCGATCTTCGATCTCGCGCGTCCACTGGAATTCCGCAATGAGCGGCATCGCTACTGCCCAAATTCCAGTAAACACCATGGTGATGGCCATGATGCCCGGGAGTAGAAGGCTCTTGTACTCAGGCGGCATGTATCCGCTGCCGACCATGACGCGACCGAAGATAAACACGAACAGCAATGGCTGCAGAAAAGTTTGGAAGAGCAGTTGAATCGCGTTGCGGCGTGCGACGTGGACGTCACGCGCAAGGAGCGCAATAAAGGCGGCACCGTTCATTCGCGCAGGCTCCTGCCGGTGTGATGAAGAAACAGATTTTCCAGGCTCGGCTCGGAAATGTGTACATCCGCCAGATCGATTGAGTATGAAGCCGCCGTGCTCACGATTTCCGGAATCAGCGCACCTCCTCGGCTGGCGTAAAGATCGACTGCGCTGTCTGTGGTCGGACGAACCTCGGTGACGCCCGGCAGAGTACCGAGCTTCTCCAGCAGCGGCGCTGGCTGTTGTGCGAAGCGCACGCGAAGTAAGAAGCCGCCCGGTATCGAAGCCTTTAAATCGTGCGGAGTGCCGGACGCGATGATACGTCCGTGATCGATGATGGCGAGCCGCTCACAGAGCGCATCCGCTTCTTCCATGTTGTGCGTGGTCAGCAGGATCGTGCGACCTTTCTGGTTGTACTCGCGAATGATTTCCCAAAGCAGCAGTCGCGTCTGCGGATCGAGGCCGACGCTCGGCTCGTCGAGAAACAAGACTTGCGGATCGTGCATCATCGCTCGGGCAATCGAAACGCGCTGCATCATGCCACCGGAGAAGCCTCGAACCAACTCATCGGCTCGGTCTGTCAATTTAAATCGCTCCAGCAGTTCGGCTGCACGTTGGCTTCGCTCCCGCGAGTTGAGTCCGAAATAGGCGCCGTGAAACTGCAGGATCTCGCGAGCGGTGAGCGAGAAATCAAGATTTGGGCGCTGCGCGACAACTCCGATTTGACGTTTGGCTGTGGTTTGATCACGCCAGACGTCGTGTCCGCCTACCCAGGCGGTTCCGCTGGTTGGACGAATACGCGTTGTCAGTATGCCTACCGTCGTCGATTTTCCTGCACCGTTTGGACCAAGCAGACCGAAAATCTCTCCCCGTGCAACATCAAGATCGATGCCGTCGAGCGCAATGATTTGTGGCTTGGTGTCCTTACTGCGCTTGGGCGACGAGGCAGGTGGGCGTCCTGCAGCGGCGGGCGGCGCTGAGTGATACACCTTTTTTAACTCGCGTGTTCGAATCGCTGAGTCCATAACGGGAATCCCCGGCGAGGATGACAAGTGGTTTGTGCAGTCTAACAGAACCGCCGGCGGTAGCCGGTGGGGCAACCGCGATTTTGCGGCTGCGCGCCTCAATGCTGGTGTACCAATGTCGTTGCTGACGGCGAAGCTACACAAATTGCGGCGCCGTCGTTGGAGCCAACTGGTGCTAGGCTTGATCGCCCAGCACTGCCCGCCGCCTACCGGCGCGGTTCTGTTAGAAGGTCGTGCTGACCGTGAAGCGGAAGGTCTTCTTCGGCTCACGCAACACGTACGGGCTCCCGTAGGTGATCAATGCCTGCTGGTATGTGAAGTCGCCCGCAGAGCCTGCCGGGAACATATCTCGCGTTATAAGCGACTTGTTGTTCACGATGGTGTCGAGCCGCAGAGGGTTATAGGCGTAGTAGATACGGAAAGGCGCGTTGACGATCGGCAGCAAGACCTGAAGCTCGAGTCCGGTAGACATGCGCGGAGTGTAGTTCGTTCCCGGAATGGGCTTCAAGTTTTGAGTGAACTGCACCGTCTTCCCGCCTATGCAGTTGAAACCTGTGTCAAACGTGGGACAGCCGAAAGGCGTGTTATTCAGGATGCTCAGGTTCTCAGGCGTGAGATTTAACTGCCCTGGGAACGAGATGAAATTCACGCCAGCATCGTTGAATGCCGCCAGGGTTACGTGACTTACGATGGGAATACGGTATTCCAGGTTCGTGAAGATGTTGGTATCGCCGCCGGCATAGATTATGGTCTGCGCAGGAACGGGGACCTGGATGGCCCCACGCCGGGGGTTGGTTGGATCAATCGCAACCAGGCTGCCGTCCGGATTCTGCAACGGCACATTGACCCGATTGGTGATGAACACGTATGGAGTAACGGTGCGGATGTCGAAGCCGCGAACATCGTTCTCACCGCCTATATAAGAGCGTTCATACGGAGGCGCGACTTTCCCGTTGTATCCGGTAATGAACGACCCTTGCACGCGGAATCCGAGCGCGTTCCGCCGCTTGTTCATTGGGAACCAATGTTTGTATTCGACTATCGGCCGGATCGTGTTCACGTTTCCGCCGATGCCGGAGAACTCGCCGGCGAGAAATAGACTAGTGCCGCTATGCGGTTGGAACTGGCTGTCGATGCTGCTAAACGTGAAGCTGGGTGTGATCTTGCTGGTGCGAATGCCGCGCAGAGAGTTGGGCCCGCTCACGCCATCGAAGTTGATGGCCTCAAAGTACTGTTGCGATGCTGTGCTGAACGTCTGGATGCTCGAAAGCTGATACGAGTACGACAGACCCACGCGCTTGAGGGATCGCCGAATTGGATAGCTCGACGAAACCGTGAACCCTGTTTCTGACTGGCTGAAGTTCTGCAATGTGTTCAGTACATCAGTGGGCAGATTCAGATTTGTGCCGGTGAGAATTGAGTAATTCTTCGCAGCGTTGAAATCATATCGGCTGGTATAGACAGTGAAGCCGAGCTGCAACGGACGATCGAAAGCGTAGGGTTCCGTAAATCCGAATAGGATGCTGCGTTGCAGATTACCGAGATTGGCAGACATCGTGAGCGTCTCGCCCAGTCCGAGAAAATTATTCGTCTCGTAGTTGATGCCGATGAACGATCCGGCCAACCCACTCACGCCGCCTTGAAGGCCAATACTGTTCTTGCCTTTCTCTTTAACCTTCAGCGTGAGATCGACCGTGCCGTCCTGAACGTTCTGCTTTACGTCGGAGTCCTGTTCGACCTTCAGTGGCTCGAAGTAATTGAGCTGGTTAAGGCGCAGAAGGCTGTATTCCCAAAGCCGACTGTTATAGACCTGTCCTTCTTCCAGCGCCAGTTCGCGGCGGATAACCTTGTCGCGGGTAGTGGTGTTGCCCGTAAACTCGATTCTGCGGACGGAAAACTGCTTGCCTTCATCCAGATCGATAGTCAGCGAGACCGCCTTCTTCTCTTCATCGATATCGGTATTGGGCACTGCGCTGAAGTTGATGTAGCCCAGCTCACCGTAAGCTTTCCGCAGGTTCTCAAGGCCCTTAGCAATCGACTCTCGGTTGAAGATGTCGCCGTCTTTGATCGGGAACTGAGCTCGGAGAGCCCTCGTGTTTGTGATGGCTTTGCCGCCGGTGAAGGTGATCGTTCCCAGTTTATATTTGTCGCCTTCCTGAATCGGAACGAGGATATCGACTACTTTTCCGCCATGGCGGCCGATGTAGGGAAAACCCGGCTTAGTATCACGGATCTTGGTCTTTGGGTCGTCCACCAAAACCTTGAAGTAGCCCTTGGTCTGGTAATAGAAGCGGACGCGTTCGGCATCTTCGTCGAGCTTCGTGGCGTCGTATGTACGGGCGAAGAGGTTCTCGAGAATCAGTGAGTGCGGGATTCCAATCGGCTTGGTATTCTTCATCGCCGATCGCAGTTGCCGGCTGGAGACCTTCTTATTCCCGTCGAACTTGATCCTGCCAACTTTGACCTTGGGTCCTTCCTTCACCACAAAATCAATGTTCACCGCCGCAGGAGGAATCTTATGGACCTCAGTGCGAATCGTGGCGAACTGGCGTCCATGCTCAGCGAGTAGGTCCTTCAGGATGACTTCGGCGTGCTTGACTTCGGTTGGATCGTATTGACTCTCCTGAGACATACGAACCTTTTCTTTCTTGAAACGTTCGAGAACGTCGCTATTTGTGACCGAATTCAGCCCGATGTACTGAATCGCACGAATGGTGGGCTTCTCGGTGACATAGACGTGAATGATCACGCCTTTCTGCGTGTCTTCACGTTCGAACCGAATGTCATCAAAGTACCCGGTGTTCCAAAGCGAATTGAAGTCTCGCTCCAGCGACTGTGGATCGTAAACGTCGCCCGGCCGCGTAAACATGCGTGCACGGATCGTCTCGGCCGGAATGCGCCGCTGACCGTGAATCTGAATGTCGGAGACGAGCGTTTGCTGGGCCGTGAGGCTCGTGCAGCAGAGCAGAAACGAGATCAAAACCAGCGAACCGAGGCTGCGAACCAGGCTTAATCGGCGGAAGCCAACCAGCCCGTCCGCTTTGTTCAGGCAAATAAAAATAGGAAGCCCCTCTACCACAAGTATGAATTCGTGGAGGAATTCACAATTATATGAGACGGCGTAGATACCATCAAAGCAATCCGACCACAGTCTTCGTAAAAAGTTGTGAGGTCTAAGGTTAATGCCGGGGATGATCGGACCGATGCGCGCTGCGGCGGATTTGTTGTGCCTCGCGCCAAGCTCCAGCGAGCTCGAGCACACGCCGCTGCGCGCGACTTCCAACGCACCCGACCTGGCATTGCTCTCACCCTGACCGGCAGCCTCGCCATGGCCCTAATCGGTTGGCGGTAGCCGGTGGGCCGCAGGTGGCCAACTCCGGGCAGGCCGGATCGGCAATGAAAGCGCAGCCGCACACAGACGGCTACCCCCCAGCTTACCGGTGGCAGTTCTGTTTCGAGTTGCCTCCCGCGCCGCAGTTTCCTCCGCAGCTCACGATGCATTATGATGATTCGCCCCCGCCTGCAATGCGTCTGTTCTTTTTCGGGAAAGTGCAACGAATGACTCTCAATTATCGCGTTTTTCCAATCTGGGTTTTGGTCTTTCTAATTTCTTGCTATTCGGTGGCGCAAACGTCTCCCAGTGTGGCCGACCGCTGGTCAGAGCAAAAAGCGGATACCTGGTATCAGCAGCAGCCGTGGCTGGTGGGCAGCGACTACATTCCTGCCGATGCGATCAACGAACTGGAGATGTGGCAGGCAGAAACATTCGATCCACAGCAAATCGACAAAGAGCTCGGATGGGCAGAGTCGCTGGGTATGAACACCATGCGCGTCTTCCTGCACGATCTGGTGTGGAAGCAGGATGCGCAAGGCTTCACTCAGCGCATCAATACGTTCCTCGCCATTGCTGACAAGCACCACATCCGGCCAATCTTCGTGCTCTTCGATTCGGTCTGGGACCCGTTTCCCAAATTGGGACTACAGCATCCGCCTATTCCGGGTATTCACAACTCCGGATGGGTACAGAGTCCGGGAGCCGACGCGCTGCGCGACTCATCACAGTATCCACGGCTCGAAGCCTATGTGAAAGGCGTTGTACATGCCTTCGCGAACGATCGCCGGGTCCTCGCCTGGGATCTGTGGAACGAGCCCAACAATACCAACGGCCCGCCTTATTCCGAATTAGAACCGAAGAACAAACAAGAGCTTGTGCTGGCGCTTTTGCCTCAAGTCTATGCCTGGGCCAGAGCGGCAGGCGCGACGCAGCCGCTGACGAGTGGTGTATGGGACGGCGACTGGTCGGTCCCGGAAAAGCTCACGCCGATGGAGCGCGTACAACTCGATCTTTCTGACGTGATCACGTTCCACAACTACGGCTGGCCGGAGAGTTTTGAGAAGCACGTGCGCTGGCTTGAGCGCTACCATCGTCCGATCATCTGCACCGAGTACATGGCGCGGTCTGTCGGCAGCACCTTCGACACAATTCTCCCCATTGCCAAAGCTCATCACGTCGGCGCGATCAACTGGGGATTCGTCGCCGGCAAGACGCAGACTTTTTATCCGTGGGAATCGTGGCAGCATCCGTACATCATGAAGGCGCCGCCGGTCTGGTTTCACGACATCTTCAATCCATCAGGAGAACCATACCGCCAGGAAGAGGTCCTCCTCATTCGCAAGATGACGGGAAAGGGTACAGAGTAGCGGCAAGACGGCTAGATCCACATTCTTTCGTTATGAGCTGGACCGAATTCCTCGGCTTCATCACGGGCGCAATCTGCGTGTGGCTCTGCGTGAAAGAGAACGTCTGGAACTGGCCCACAGGAATTGCCAACAATATTTTCTACATCATTGTCTTCTGGACATCGGGCCTGTACGCCGACTCGATTCTGCAGTGGATCTACATCGCGATTTCGATCTACGGCTGGTGGAACTGGCTCCACGGCGGGGCAGCGCATTCGAAGCTTAAGATCGGACACGCCGGCCTTCTCGGGATGGCCCTCTACGTTCTGCTCACTGCCACAGGTACACTCGTCTTCTATGAGCTTCTGCGCCGCTATACCAACAGTACTGTGCCAATGTGGGACGGACTCACAACCGCGATGAGCCTTGTTGCGCAATATATGCTCACGCGCAAGCTGGTCGAAAACTGGTGGTTCTGGATTGTGGCCGATTTGGTCTACATCGCCCTTTACGGCTACAAACGTCTTTTCCTTACCAGCCTTCTCTATGCGATTTTCTTCGCCATGTGCATCATCGGCCTGCGACAGTGGCTCACAACTATGGCGGACTCGCGCGAACCCGCTGCCGAGGCTGCGGTTTGAAACGCGGGCTGGTCATCGGCAAGTTCTATCCTCCGCATCGCGGACATAAGTTCCTTATCGACACCGCCCTTCGTCAGGTCGATCATCTCGATGTGATCATCTGCGCGCGTCCTGACCAAACCATTCCCGGCTCGGTACGGGCCTCATGGCTGAGAACGATTCATCCATCTGCGAATGTAATCGAAGTCGACGATCCCGGGCACGACGACGACAGCTATTTCTGGGCTGAATACACCCGCAAAATTCTCGGCTATGCTCCCGATGCAGTCTTTACTTCCGAAGATTACGGAGATGAGTACGCGCGCTTTCTGGGAAGTACTCATATGAAGGTCGACCAGGAACGGCGTCAGGTTCTTATTTCGGGAACTGAAATCCGCCAGGACCCGCTGGCTCATCTTGAATTTCTAGAGCCATGCGTTCGTGCTTACTTTGTGAAGAGAGTAGCCATTGTCGGAGCTGAATCGACGGGCAAGACTACGCTGGCGCAGGCACTCGCCGATCATTACCGCACAGTATGGGTTTCCGAATACGGGCGTGAATACACCGAAGTGAAGGTAGGTGCAGGACGCTTTTTCGGTTATCAATGGCATAGTGAGGAATTCACTCAGATCGCTCAACGCCAAATCGAACTTGAAGATGAGATGGCGGAAAAAGCCAATCGCGTACTCATCTGCGACACTGACCCTCTCGCAACGGCAATCTGGCACGAGCGGTATATGAAGACTTTATCGCCTGAAGTCGAGGCACTGGCGAATGCGCGTCGCTACGGACTTTACCTCCTTACAGATACTGATATTCCGTTTGTGCAAGATGGAATCCGCGACGGAGAACATCTTCGCGAATGGATGACTGGCAGGTTCCGACAACAGCTTCAGCTCCGACTCGCTCGCTGGATCCTGCTCCAAGGCACTCACGAAGAGCGCATGCGCACAGCCACGTCAGCGATTGACCGAATCTTGAACCGAAGCAGCACATAACTGAATTTCCTTCGTGGTAATTGCAAACTCCCAGAGTGGCGTTGTCATCCTAAAGGCAGGATCTCCTCAATGGACAACGCACGCACGATCAGACTCCTGCAAGAACTTGTCGATACCTGCCGAGATGGGCAGAACGGATATCGCGATGCCGCCGATCATGTAACCGATTCGCACCTTCGCGAGTTCTTCAATGAACAGAGTCTTGCGCGGGCCGGATTTGCGGGAAAACTCGAGCAGGAAATGATTCGGTTGGGGAAAGCTGATCCCGATACCTCGGGAAGCGCCGCCGCCGCGATTCGCCGCGCATGGATCGACTTCAGGTCGGAACTCGGAGGCGGCGACACTACGATCCTGGCCAGCGTAGAATCCGGCGAGGACAGCGCGAAAGCAGCATTCGAGAGAGCTTTGCAGGAGCCAAATCTGCCCGAAGATCTCGCGACTCTTATTCGACGCCAACTCGCGAGCATTGTCGCGGCTCATGATCACGTTCGCAGTCTGCGCGATGCCAGGGCCGCCTGACATTTCGCGCGCGCTTCGCACTGCAGCCTGCATGGGCGCCGGGAGGGCACTTTCGGAAAGAGCGCTGTCCAATTTTTCTATTCCCTTAATGACCGAAAAGTCTCTTGAAATGTGAGACTTGCGCTGTAATCACTTCGCTGCATCTTTCAGTTACGTGCGCCCCAAATGGCAGGTTACCTGGGTACATTGACCGTTCGTCACATCCGACATACGCTTGCCCTGGCAGTCAAGGGAGAGTCGTATGCCAAGAGTAATTCATATCGCTGCAGTCGCCGTTGTGCTGTGCTCTATGGCGCTGGCCGAGAGCTCGGAGCGTCAGGTTGTGCGTGAACAGCTTCCAGAGTATCCCGTCATGCTGAAGAAAATCGGTATCGGCGGAACGGTGCGCATTAGCGCGCTCGTAGCGGCCGATGGTACGGTGAAAGGCACTAAGATCGACGGCGGTAATCCGATGCTTGCGGAACTCGCCAGCAGTGCTGTGAAAAAGTGGAAGTATGCGGCTGCTTCTGAGCAAAGTAGCGAATCAATTGAGTTCAATTTTGACGCAAAGCTCGCAACCGTTCGCGTCAAGTAAGCGAGCGCAAGCTGGAGATGTAAATCGAGTTCGACTTGGCTTAGAAGCTTAGCAGCTCAGAAGCTCAGCAGCTTTTTTACGCTGCCGGCTTCTTCGTCTTCTCCTGTTTGCCGCTCACGCTGAGAGGTTTGGTTCCTGGATCCTGACCTTCCGTCTCGCCGGTATGCGGATCGATCACATACAGTAAGTCGCTTAGATCGCTCGCGTGTTCTTCTTCGTCTTTGAGCAGTCGTTCCAAGAGGATTCGCGTCGTCGAGTCGTTATCACCGAAGTAACGGATCATATCGCTATAGACCTCGATGACGATGCGCTCGGCAATCAGGTCTTCTTTAATCATCTCCGCCAGATCGTTCCCTTCCACGTACTGCGACGCTGACCGCTCCAGTAGGGACTTCGGATTAAAGTCAGGTTTGCCGCCGAGCTGCTGAATGCGATCGGCAATCGCGTCAGCGTGCTCGCGTTCAGCGTCAGCGTGCTCTTTGAATTCGTCGCGCACCGACATTCCGTGCACGCCCGTCGCCATGAAGTAATGGTGCATATAGCGCAGCACGCAGACGATCTCCGTCGCCAACGCTTCGTTCAGGATTTCAACCGTCCTCTTCACGTCGCCTTTGTAGGCCTGGGTGACGGCTCCGTCTTCAATCTTTTGCATCGCTCGTTTTCTGACTGCCTCAAGGTCTTCAGTAAATGCCGGCATGATGGCTCCTCGTCCTGAGTTCAGGAATCAAACTCGATGAGAAGCAGCTCACCGGAGACGAGATGCCCAATCGGTCGAAGATAGCTGTGGATTACGCCTCGCATGCGCAAGTTACAATGCAGAGTTTGCTTAACAAACTCAAAACACGACACGGATCACACGGATCATTCATGTAGAAATCTGCCCATGGACGGGGGTAGCACAGCACAATTCTCGCCCAAAGTTTTATCCGTGAAATCCGTATCATCCGCGTGATCCGTGTCGTGTTTGGATTTTCTCGCAATGCTTACGAGGTAGCCATGTCGACTATGACCGAAGCTGCGCACAAGGCGTTAATCAACTACCGCACAGATGCCGGCGTTGCGGTACTTGAACTGAGCGATCCTCCTGCCAACACGTACACGTACGAAATGAACCGGCAGCTCGATGACATGATCTTGCGCGCGCGCATGGACAAAGACGTCTACGTGATCGTGCTTACCGGCGCGGGCGAAAAGTTCTTCTCTGCTGGCGCCAACATCAACATGCTCACCGGCGTGGATCCCACTTACAAATATTATTTCTGCCTGCATGCGAACGAGACGCTTCTTCGCCTTGAGCACACGCCCAAACTGGTGATTGCAGCCATCAACGGACACTGCGTAGGAGGCGGACTCGAGATCGCCCTTGCCGCCGACATTCGCATCGCGCGTAAAGATGCAGGTAAGATCGGCCTTCCCGAAGTGAACCTCGGGGTACTTCCCGGAACGGGAGGTACGCAGCGGTTATCGCGTGCAGTCGGAAAATCCAAAGCTATTGAACTGATGGCTTTAGGCAAAACCTTCGCCTTTTCGGAAGCGAAAGACTTGGGCATTGTGAAT
>DATEMI010000267.1:0-2867 GCA_035275665.1 Terriglobales bacterium
CTTCCCGGAGTAGAAATCTTGGCGGCGAACGACGTACCTGCGAAGACGAAAAAAGCAATCAGTGCAGGAAGATAGCGGCAGACCTGGCTCTTCTTCATCATCCCTCGAACCCGGAGCTGGTTCACTCCGGCGCCTGAAGCAGTCGGGACGGCTTTTCCACCGTCTTTCTGCTTGGTTCTATTGGCTTTTGCCGATAGTAAGTGAGCTCCTGCTCAATTGCAAGCTCATTTGCCATTCGGCGTTTCAACTCTATAAACCCACATCGGACTGAGATGCTGCTGGATTGTGCTCAGGTTTTGCGTCCGAACCATTTCAGTATGCCCACGTCTTTTCTGCAACTTACGATTCATCGGGATGAAAATCAAAACACGACGCGGATTACACGGACGCTTCGCGCACGGATCACACGGATTTTGGCTGTGCGTTGCAATGATCCTGCTCGTTCGAGGAAAAACGATCAGACAGAGCCGGTGGGTCGGAGATGGCCGAATGGCCAGCTCCGAGTGCCAACACGCCGGAAGCAATCTGGTGAAGCGCAGCCGCAAACACGCGGCTGCCCCACCGGCTACCGCCGCCGGTTCTGTCACACCGACCCTGCATTTTTCGATTACCAAGTCACCTTTACCAGTGCCAGCGATTCTCGCGGTAGCTGAAGATCGAGGTTTGCGGCTCCTTGTTTCAATGAAATCCAATGCGGCGAGTCGAACTGCTGGAGCTCGCCGGCTTCTTCCAGGGCTGCGTACTGCTCCGCAGTTGGCTGTTGCGGAGAGCCCATGCGCTTCCACGCGGTCCAGGCATTGCTGTGGGTGTCATCGATGCGATATTGGCGGAGCAGCGCGCGCTTCACGTTTGTCGGCAGGCCGCCGAGATCGAGTTGCACTTTGGTCTCGGGAACAGAGATTTCGTCGTCGTGATAGTTACAAATCAGGACTGAGAGCTCGTGCTCTCCAGCAACCGCCAGCGCATCAACATCCGGCTCACTGCGAACACCATTGCTGAGAATTGCGTCCACGGGTACGCGCATGCTGCTTTCGGTTTCAACGCGATCTCCTGTCATCAGGCCCAACATGCGGAAAACGTTGAGAACAGGTTTATCCACGCCATTGGTGGCAAGCGTGCGAAAGCCGTCAAAGTACGGTTGATCCTCGAATTCGAATGCCCAGGTAAGCATTCCCGCGATGTTCGCTTTCTCACGTTCGGCAAGATCGAAGATATTCTTCGTCATGACCGCCGTGTACGTCGGATAAAGAGTTCCATTTCGGTACGCATTCGGCGGATACACGCGCGCCGAGCATGCCGCGCATCCTTCGGGATCGGATTCGCTCAGCACGATCGGCAAATCGCGGAACTTCGCGAACGAACTGACGATCTGAAATCCGGCATCCACGTCCCGCGTCTGCTGCGCCATCCCCATACGCACATGACCGTCGACCACCGAGGGATGTCCCTTCGCGTGATACGTAATGAAGTCCAGAGAAGCACCGGTCTGGTTCGTCGCGTTGTTGCGGCCGTTCTCGCAATGCTCGAGAAAATGCCGCAGAAAGGCTGCGGCGCCGGCACTCGATGGCCCCGTCACGGCCGGTCCACCAATTCGCGCCGACGGCAATGCCCGCTTCAGTCCTGCCGCCGTGTAGTCATAAAGCTTCTCATAGTCATCCACTGTGCCATGCCAATAGAAGATGTCAGGCTCATTCCACACCTCCCAGTACCATGACTCGACCTGCGGTTTCCCATATTTCTCGACGCTGTGCCGCACCCATTGGTAAACCAGCTCTTCCCATTTGTTGTAGTCGCGCGGCGGATACGACCATCCGCTGGCGTAGTCGCGATTCGGAGCGCCAGGGATCCAGGTTGGCTTGTAAGGATCGGGCTTCGACGAGAGAACCTGCGGCATGAAGCCGATCTCGACAAACGGCTTCGCGCCATTGTTCAGGTATGTATCGAAGATGCGATCGACAATCGTCCAGTCATAGATCGGATGCCCGGAAGCATCTTCTGTATAAGCGTTCGTCGATCCCCACTTGAGTCCAGGCGTGCCATCGCCGGTGGCGAGCATGAAATGCGTGCGGATGTAGGGCTGCACGCTGCTCAGTTCGCCCAGTTGCCGAATCAGCTTCGTGCCATTCGCGGCGTAAGTGTAGTTCGGCTCGTCATATCCGAAGTAAGCGTAGATCGGCGAAAACGCTCCCAGCTTATGGTCAGCGTTCACGCGAATTGTTGCCGCCTGCTCTCCGTATAGAGAACAGACGAGCGCAGATACCGCTAAGCCTAACCGCATGCGAATAAGGGAAGGAATATTAAGCTCCTGTCAGTCACACGTGAGGATTGTTGCAACCTTGAGGCTTCCGAATTTGCTCCAAACGCCCACAAATTAGAGCCTTCTGCCTTTCGCCCGTTGAGGTTTCACGAGAAATCCGGCTTTGCATTCCCGGGGCTCAACCCCGAGTTTTCCACGGGGTTACGCCGAGATTTCCACGGCGTTACCCCGAAATTTCCACGGGGTTACCCCGCGTTTTCCACGGCGTTACCCCAGCTCCGTCGGATCCGCTCCGAATATGCTTGCGGCGCGCCAGCAGGGTCTGAGCTCTGTCGTTTTCAGCGATCTGGACCACCCGCAGTAGCAAGGCCGCGTTCCGCGCATCGATCTTTTCGATAATGATGTGTTCCATGATTCTGGTTGAGAACAATCCGCACGCTCTTGCGGTTTTCAAGCGCCTTCGCGTTCGTCCGCGTCTTCGATCGTGCGTTTGACCTCTTCTAACGAGCTCAATCCTTTCGCTATTCGCTTCTTTTTCGCCACCATTAATTCGAATGTTATCGAGGATTTGCTGAATGTCAAGCATTTCGAGAAGGCACGCGGTGAGCAC
>DATEMI010000268.1:0-2567 GCA_035275665.1 Terriglobales bacterium
CGGCGTTGTAGTCCTGATAACTATAGTAAAGATGGCTTGCGCTTTTAGAGCGAGCAGCCAGAACTTGTCTACAGCGATAATGTATCTCCAAAGCTCGCGATCGGATCCCACCTTTAGGTTCGCTTCGGCTGTTGAACGAACGGCAGGAAGCTGCAAGAAACTACCAAAGAGGTAGTCGAAATCCACCTCCTCCTCCTGACCCGCTTGCTTTTTGGCGGCGGTATTCCGCGTAGGTTGCTTCGGCGCGTTTCTCTAGCGAAATCAATTTCTGCTCAGTTGCGGTTCTGATCGCTTCGCAGAACGAACCCTCAATTTGGATCTCGTCGATGGTCCGGCGCTTTTGACAGCTTGCGCAGACTCTGGTTTTTGCTACCGCCCGTCAGGGGGCGGACGGCAGGATGTTCTGGTTGACCCGAAACAGGTTCTTCGGATCGTACTTAGCCTTCACCGACCCAAGACGCTTGTAGTTTTCGCCGTAAGTCGCCTGAACCCGACCTTCGACTTCGTCATCCATCATGAAGTTGACGTAAGCCCCTTCGAGGTTGAAGGGGTGGATAGCCTTCCAGTAGGCGCGTCCCCACGTCTTCAACGCGTCGGCCCGCTTCGGGTCGGAATCGATCCCGGTGATCACCATGGACCACGTCGCCTCGCGTGCGTTCCACGCGGTCGCCTCCTTCGGCACGCGGCGGACGGCCCCATCGATGGGGTAGAGGTGCATGAGCGACAACTCGCTCGGCGCTTTGGCAGCCTGTGCAATGTGTGTGTCAATCGCCTCGTCCGGCAGCGACTTCACAAAGTCCCCCTTCCAATACCATTGCAGGCCTTTTGGAAAAAAGGGATCGAACAGCGCTTGCATCGATGGGAATGGCATTGCACCCATCCAGTTGAAGATAGGCGACGGCACGGAGTTGAGCAGTCCTGCCATCACCTTCTCGCCCTCCACTGCGGAGCCGTTGTAGCTGGAAATGACAGCACATGCGCGTCTACCCCAGTAATCCTTCGGGAACGGGTCCATGGACGGCACGGTTTTGAGGCCGACGAAGGCCCCCAGCTCTTCGGGCGCGGTCGGCAGGAAATCGCGATACGCGCGCATCACCGCGCTCGCGTGAGTGGCTTCCCAGAAGATCGGCCCCGCGTACACCGTGTGCACTGGATGCGCCTGGAAGAGGAAACTCGTCACAACACCAAAATTGCCACCCCCACCGCGGAGGGCCCAGAACAGATCAGGGTGCTGACTCTTGCTGGCGTTGACAAAACTGCCGTCGGCCAAGACGACGTCCGCTTCGAGAAGGTTGTCGATGGTGAGACCGTACTTGCGCGTTAGATAGCCAGTACCTCCGCCGAGCGTGAGGCCAGCGACACCGGTGGTCGAGACGATGCCAAAGGGTACGGCCAGCCCGAACGGATGGGTGGCGTGATCGACATCGCCCGACGTGCAGCCCGCCTCGACCCGAACGGTTTGGCTCGCCCGATCCACGCGCACGCTCTTCGTCATCGAAAGGTCAATCACCAGACCGTCGTTGCAGCTGCCGAGCCCGGGGCCATTGTGGCCACCGCCGCGGATCGCAATGAGGAGACCCTGATCGCGGCCGAAGTTCACCGCCGTGATGACATCGGCGACGTCCACGCAGCGCGCAATCAGGAGTGGCCGCTTGTCGATCATGCCATTGTACAGTTTGCGGGCCTCCTCGTAGCGCGGGTCGTTTCGTAGGATCAGCTCACCGCGCAAGCTCTTCTTGAATTCTCCTATGGTTGCATCGCTCAGCATGATGTCCTCCTCTTCAGGTGATTGCGCCAGACCGCTAACCCTGTTAAAATGCCTAGCAAGCGTATTGTCATAGTCTATTACTGATCAATTTTCGTAAGCGATCCTCGCTGGTAGTTTCTCCTGCTTCCTGGGACTTCCATTTTCGTTCTTGAAGTTCTTTCATGTACAAAATGAATTCGAACTCCTCTTTTCCTTGAGCAAGAAGTCGCCGAAACGACTTACCGTAAGATGATCACCTAACAACCGAGGCGGAAATACTACTTTCGGGTAATGGAAACTGATGTCGATGGGATCGCCTCGCACGGGATCAAGCTCAGTGCCCGCGAACAACATGCCTGGGCAGTCGCAAACCGAATCGTGCGGTAAAACCTCGTTTGAGGGAATATTGAAAGATTTCGCGGGCGATGTCTTGAACCAAAGGCAGAGTGTTGCAAGAAGTTAGCAAAGAGGTAGTCGGAATCCACGTCCTCCTGACCCACTCGCTTTTTGTCTGCGGTATTCTGCGTAGGTTGCTTCTGCGCGTTTTTCTAGCGAAACCGACTTCTGCTCTAGTGCCGTGTTGACGGCTGCGCAGAATGAAGCCTCAATTTGGGTCTCCTCAGCACCCATAGCCGTGAGAAACACACCTCGAAGCCGGTGCAGTTCGGCACACCACCAGCGCTCCTCCGATCTTTCGACCAGTTCCTTCGCCTCACTTATCGCCTCAAGAGCTTCGGGAGCGCGATCGGAAAGGTGCAAAGCTTCAGCCTTTAGTGCTAGAAAGTATGACGCGTTCACTATCGCGCCGGTGGCCCGATAG
>DATEMI010000269.1:0-3539 GCA_035275665.1 Terriglobales bacterium
GATTTCTTGAATTCACGTCGATCCGCCATTTAGGACCGGTAAGAATTTCTCTGTGCCTCCGTGCCTCGGTGGTGAATCGCTCTGCCCATAATGAGAATGGCCGTCAAATCTGAACAAGGACTACTGCGCGGCATCGGACTGCGTGAGGGTATCTCGCTCAACGTGATTGAGATGATCGGCGTTGGCCCGTTCATCACCATTCCTCTCATCATTCACGCGAGCGGAGGCCCGCAGGCCATGCTCGGCTGGATTCTCGGGGCGCTCCTGGCAATGTGCGACGGAATGGTGTGGGCAGAGCTTGGTGCCGCGCTGCCGCGTGCCGGCGGATCGTATGAGTATCTGAAAGAAGTCTATGGACCGCGGCGGCTGGGACGATTGCTGTCCTTCTTATATGTGTGGCAGCTCATGATGAGCGCGCCGCTTTCGGCGGCGTCGGGCTGCGTAGGCATTGCCCAGTATGGCGCGTACATTTTTCCTTCTCTGCAGACGGTGATTGCTTCGCATAAATTCCAATTTGGCTCTGGACGGCTGGCATCTCTGAGCGCGGAGGTTTCGCTCACTCACGGCACCTTGCTTGCGGTTGCAGCGTGTGTGATAGCCATCATTTTGGCGTTTCGCCGCGTGGACATTGCGGGAAAGATTTCCAACTGGCTGCTGGTCGGAGTGCTGGGCACCATCGCCTGGGTGATCTGGACCGGCATTGCTCACTTCAACTCTGCGCGCGCCTTCGATTTCCAATCTGGCGCCTTCAATTTGAACCATGGTTTCTTTCTGGGACTCGGCTCAGCGATGCTGATCGCCACCTACGACTACTGGGGTTACTACAACATCTGCTATCTCGGGGCGGAGGTGCGCGATCCGGGCAAGACCATTCCGCACGCCATCTTGTTCGCCATTGTGATTGTCGCCGCGATTTATGTGGTGATGAACATCAGCATTCTCGGCGTAGTTCCCTGGCGGGAGCTCGATCAGTCCGCGGTGACGGAGTCTCACTTTTATGTGATCTCGACCATGATGCAGCGGGTTTACGGAACCCGTGCTGGACAGATCGCCGCCGTGCTGATTATCTGGACTGCCTTTGCCTCGGTCTTTTCAGTCTTGCTGGGTGTCTCGCGAATTCCGTACGCCGCTGCCGTGGATGGGAATTTCTTTTCCGCATTCGGGAAGCTCAACTTGCGCGGGCGATTTCCCTCGACCGCTCTGCTCTGCATGGGCGCGCTCACTTGCGTGCTGTCGATGTTCCGATTGGCCGACCTCGTCTCTGCATTGGTCATTATCCGGATCATGATGCAATTCGTACTGCAGGCAATCGGAGTGATGATCTTTCGCCGCACGCAGCCGGAACGCGAACGTCCGTTCCGCATGTGGCTTTATCCGATTCCGGCACTGCTGGCGCTCGCCGGCTTTCTCTACATCCTGATTTCCCGAAAGAACTTCGAGCGCGAAGTAATCTTTGCTGCGGTTCTGGTCATAATCGGCACAACCGCATATTTGCTGCGCGCGCGAGGTCGACGTGAATGGCCGTTCGAGTCCGTTCCAGCCGCCCGCTAATCCCATGGTGGTATGCTTTCGAGTTCTAATTTCATCCCAGGAGATGCAACCGTGAGACTCAAAAACATCGCAGTTGTTGCGAGTATCTTTTGCTTGTCATGCGCGCTGAGCTTCGCGCAGTCTAGTGGATCGAGCTCCAGCTCGACACAAGCTTCAACGGCAGCTCCGACCATTGCTTCTACACTGAACGGCCAGCTCAGAGGCATCGAGCGCGAGATTATGGGAGCGGCGGAGGCTGTGCCACAAGACAAGTTCGACTTTTCGCCGGGCACAGCTAACATTCCGGGCGACTTCAAAACTCCCAATCCGGTCCGCACGATGAGCGAGCAATTCAAGCACATCGGCGATGCATTAGAAGCGTACAGTGCGGGAATCATGGGTCAGAAGCCGCCCACAAGTTCCGGCGAGAACGGGCCGAAGAACATCAAGACCAAGGACGAAGTAATCGACTATCTCAAGGGCTCATTCGCGAAGGCGCACAGCGCCATCGACACCATTACCGCTCAGAATGCTACTGAAGAGATGCCCAGCCCCTTCGGTGGCAATAGGAAGGTGACGCGCCTCAATCTCGCGGTGCAGATGATTGGGCATAGCAATAATCACTACGGACAGATCATCGAATACCTCCGCATGAACGGGATTGTGCCTCCCGAGAGCCAACCGCGGAAGTAGAAGTGACGGAACCGCCGCCGGTAGGGTTGGGGCAGCCGCGTGTGTTGCGGCTGCGCTCGTCAATGCTGCAAGCAGAGTCGTGGCACTCGGAGCTGGCCATTCGGCCATCTCCGACCCACCGGCTACCGCCGCCGGTTCTGTTTGGCGTTTCCTCGCCGAGACTTAATGTGCTAACGGTAAACCTTTCATCCGCGTCTTAATTAGGGAACATTCGCGGACGTCTCTGCGTAAAATCGCAGTAGCATTGCTCAGGTCCATTCCTTCCAGCTCGATACACTGTTTCTTGAGGTCAGATGTTGGAATTGAGCCGAAAAGCGGCGGGAATCACGCAATCGGAGATTCGCATCATGTCGGTCGAGTGCGAACGGGCTTGCGGCATCAATCTCGCGCAGGGAATCTGCGACACGGAAGTTCCCGAACCGGTACAGCGGGCAGCCATTGAAGCGATCCGCTCGCGGCACAATTCCTACACACGCCTTGACGGCGTGGCCGACCTTCGGCGCGCGATTGCGCGCAAAATGCGCGATTACAACGGCGTTGAGGCGGACCCGGAACGGGAAATCGTTGTTACCGCCGGTTCTACAGGGGCCTTTTATTCTGCGTGCCTGGCGTTGCTCAATCCCAGCGACGAAGTTGTAGTTTTCGAGCCCTACTACGGCTATCACGTAAATACTCTGCGTGCTCTCGATTGCGTGCCGGTCTATGTGACCATGCACCCGCCGCGCTGGATATTCAGCCGCGAGCAATGCGAGCAGGCGGTTACTGCGAAGACGCGGGCCATCATTCTCAATAGTCCCGGCAATCCATCGGGAAAGGTATTCACGCGGGATGAGTTGGAATTCATAGCCGACTTGGCGATTCGCCACGACCTGTTCGTTATCACGGACGAAATCTACGAATATTTTCTCTACGACGATAACGAGCACCTGAGTCCGGCTTCTCTACCGGGAATGGCGGATCGCACGATTACCATTTCGGGATTTTCCAAGACCTACAGCATCACGGGGTGGCGTATCGGATACGCTGTGTGCGATTCGCGCTGGGCCCACTCCATAGGCTATTTTCACGATCTCGCTTACATTTGCGCACCATCGCCGTTTCAGCATGGGGTCACCGCGGGACTCGACGAGCTTACGCGAGAGTTCTACACCGGTCTGGCCGATGAATACCGGGCCAAACGTGATCTGCTGTGCACCACTCTGGAACAGGTAGGACTTTCACCATCCTGGCCGCAAGGCTCTTACTATGTCCTCGCAGATGCTTGCGCGTTGCCCGGCAGCAACAGCAAAGAAAAAGCCATGCATCTTCTTGCCGGG
>DATEMI010000270.1:0-3041 GCA_035275665.1 Terriglobales bacterium
CGGAAGGCAGCGAGTTTGTCCTGGTCGATGCGGCGACCGGCAAACGCTCCAGTTTGTTTGAGCACTCGAAACTTGCGGCGGCGCTTTCATCTGCCGCGAATGCGAAGTACGAGGCAAACCATCTTCCATTCGAGCAAGTCGAGCTCTCGCCCGATGGGCAGACGGTCGAGTTCAACTTGAGGGGACGCCGCTGGAAGTGCGACGTTCAGGGCACGCAGTGCACCGCCGAGGGAGGACGCGAAGCGGAAGGCGAGGAACCTCCGCTCCCGCCGGTTCCCGGTGCTCTACCGATCCGGACCGATGTTCCCTCCCCCGACGGCAAGCGCACGGCTTTCATCCGCAACTGGAACTTGTGGACGCGCGACCTTGCCACTGACAAAGAAACTCAGCTCACCGCCGACGGAATAAAGGACTTCGGCTACGCCACCGACAACGCTGGCTGGACGCATAGCAACCGCCCAATTCTCGTTTGGTCCCCCGACTCAAAGCACATTGCCACTTTCCAGCAGGATCAGCGCAACGTCGGTGAGATGTACCTCGTGCGCACGCAGGTGGGACATCCCACGCTGCAGGCGTGGAAGTATCCTTTGCCCGGCGACGACGTGGTCACGACCATCCAGCGCGTGGTGATCGATGTCGATAATCCGCGAGTAGTGCGCTTCCAAATGCCGGCGGATCAGCATCGCGGCAGCTTGTGCGATCACCTCGTATGCCGCGGAGGCGAGTGGAGCGATGTGCAGTGGAGTCCCGACAGCACGAAGGTTGCGTTCGTCTCGACTTCGCGGGATCACAAGCAGGAGTGGTTGCGTGTCGCCGACGCGTCGACCGGCGTCGTGCGCGACGTAATGCAGGAGACTGTCCCAACATATTACGAGTCAGGCGCAGGACGCGTGAACTGGCGGTACTTGCCCGCGTCCAATGAGATCGTGTGGTACTCGGAGCGCAGCAACTGGGGGCATCTTTATTTATACGACCTCTCCAGCGGCAAACTGAAAAATCAGATCACGAGCGGCGAATGGGATGTGACGCAGCTCCTCCAGGTCGACGAGACGAATCGCCAGCTTTACTTCCTCGCGGTTGGGAGGGAGAAAGGAGCTGATCCGTACTTCGCTCATCTTTATCGCGTCGGCTTCGACGGAAAGAATCTTTCCTTACTCACCCCCGAAAAGGGAAATCACGAAGTGTCCTTCTCTCCCTCGGGAAAGTACTTCGTCGACAGCTACTCGCAGCCTGACGTTCCGCCAGTGACTGTACTTCGCGACAGCAATGCGAAGGCGATCGCAACCCTCGGGAAGACCGACATTTCCAAATTGGTCGCAAATGGATGGACGCCACCCATCCCATTCACGGTGAAAGCTCGCGACGGCAAGGCCGACCTCTACGGGCTGATGTTCAAGCCGACGAACTTCGATCCATCGAAGAGATATCCGATCGTGAACCACATCTATCCCGGACCACAGGGAGGCAGCGTCGGCAGCCGCTCTTTCTCGGCGAGTCGAGGCGATGCGCAGGCGCTGGCCGAGTTGGGATTTATCGTCATCGAGCTGGACGGCATGGGCAATCCGCTGCGCTCCAAAAGCTTTCACGACTTCTATGCCAAGGATCTCGGCGACAACACTTTGCCTGATCAGGTGGCAGGCATGAAGCAGCTTGCCGAGAAGTATCCGTGGATCGATCTTGACCGCGCCGGCATCTACGGTCACTCCGGCGGCGGATATGCAACAGCCGACGCTATGTTTCGATATCCCGATTTCTTCAAAGTAGGAATTTCCGAATCGGGAAATCACGACAACCGCGAGTACGAAGACGATTGGGCGGAAAAGTGGATGGGCCTGCTAAAGAAGAACTCAGACGGCACGTCAAACTATTTGGATCAGGCCAACCAGCCGCTGGCGAAGAACCTGAAAGGACATCTGCTGCTCGCCCATGGCACGATGGACGACAACGTTCCGCCGTACAATACGCTGCTCGTGGTCGATGAACTCATCAAGGCGAATAAAGACTTCGATCTGCTGCTGCTCCCCAACCAGCGCCACGGTTACGGCAATGCGAGCAACTACATGACGCGTCGGCGCTGGGACTACTTCGTGCGTTATCTGCTCAACGCCGAACCGCCGCACGAATACCGGATGCATCCTCCGGCTGCGGTAGCCGCGACAGCGCCATAAACAGGCACAATGAAAGAAGAAGGAGATCGAAGAGATGATTTCGAGGCGAGACTTCAGTATCCGTTTATTAATCGCAGGTCAGAGTTCTTCGGGCTTCCGTTTCCTCCGAAGCGTTTGTTCTCCTCCGACTTTCTCACCAGCTTTGAATCGCCCATTCCAATAGCTCTTCGCTCGAGTGGTGCATTCCATATTGCAGATTGAAAGGCGTGTTGGTGAAGTTCCTTCGAAGCGCCTGCACTGCAGCCTTAATGAGGCCTCCTTACGTAATGATTGGGCGCACCGGGCGTGGGAACATTGTCATAAACCTGCGCCCCAATCGCGTGCGCTCGGGTCAATGCAGAACCGAGAGTGATGCCGGTGCCGGAAACCTGTGCGCCTGCTGCGTGCGCATGAGCAAGAGGCGCGCTGACCGCGATTGACGCGGAGCCGAACCTTCCCCGGATGGAGGCAACGACAGCTGTCTCAGAGTTCTCGCCAGAGTCGATAGTGATGGTCTGGCCTTCGCGAAAACCAATCGCGCTGGCGACTGGGATCACGGTGGCGCCGGCTTCAGTGGAGGTACCCACGGTCGCGGCACCCGCTGTGCCAACTGTCGCGATGGTAGCGGTTTCTACGTTCGCGGCTGTATCAATCGTGATCTTCTGGCCAGCATCAAACCCCTCCACACTGGCGACTTTGATGTTGGTGGCTCCGGCTTCGGAAGCAGCAGCTAGAGTGGCGGCGGCCTGTCTCAGGAAGTCGCTGCAGTTGCTATCTGTGTCAGCTCCGTCTGGGAAACGGCCTGCGCTCTCATTAATCGCGGCGGCTGGTCCAAAGCTACCCGCGGGACCAGGCGCGGGAGCGTAGCAGCCGCTCTGGTCAAAACCGGAGGTG
>DATEMI010000271.1:0-5705 GCA_035275665.1 Terriglobales bacterium
ATTGAAGAATCGACAAGAATGCCGAAATCAATCGCGCCGATCGAAATCAGGTTCGCAGAGCGCCCGGTGAGCACCATCAATGCGAATGCGAAGAGAATCGCAACGGGAATGGTCAGTGCCGTAATCAGAGTCAGGCGAATGTCACCGAGCATCACCAGCAGAAGTACGGTCACGAGTACAAGTCCCGTGAGGACGACGTGACGAACGGTTGCGGTGGTGATGTGAATCAGCCGCGTGCGGTCGTAGAGCTTCTTGATCTGCATGCCTTTTGGCAACAGACCGTGATTGAGCGCGTCGATTTTCTGATTCAAAGCTTTGAGAGCAGGCAGCGATTCTTCACCGCGCTGCAAAAGTACGATGCCTTCTACTGCATCGTTATCCGTGTTGACGCCGACTTTCCCGAGTCTCTGCTGATGTCCTTCGTGAACGTCTGAGACATCTCGCAAAAGCACCGGCGCGCCATTGCGTTGCGTGACCACGATGTTGCGAATGTCATCAAGACCATGGACAAGCCCGATGCCTCGGACGTTCACGTTTTGGCTACCGAGCGTCAGATAGTTTCCGCCCGCGTTCGCATTACTCGATGAGACGGCAGTAATTACTTGCGTCAGCGTAACGTTCATCGCCAGCAGCCTATTGGGATCAACCTCTGCCTGATACTGCTTGGTCGTACCGCCGAAAGTGGTGATATCGATGACCCCCGGCACTTGCTTAACCTCGCGGCGTACCAGCCAGTCTTGTGTCGCCTTCAGATCGTTGAGGCTGTAGCTGGCTCCCGTGAGCTGATATCGACTGATCTCACCGATCGGCGACCAGGGAGAAAGCTGCGGCTGCAGTCCATTCGGCAGTGTGACCGTCTGCAAACGATTCAGGACTTCCTGACGGTCATAGAAGTAGTCGCTATTGAACTCGAAGTAGAGCTTTACATCGCTCAAGCCGAAGATGCTGATTGAGCGCACGTAGTCGAGATGCGGCATTCCGTTGAGCACGGTCTCGAGCGGAACCGTGATCTGCTGCTCCATCTGTTCCGCCGACCATGCCGGGTTCTGCGTGATGATCTCGACGAGCGGCGGCGAAGGATCGGGATAGGCTTCGATGTCGAGTTGAATAAATCCCCAGATGCCAAGCGCGATCCACGCGCCCAACGCAATCAGGACCAGCGTACGATAACGAAGCAGAGCAAGGACAACGTTGCGCATTAGCTGCCTGCTCCTTCTCCGCGGAGCAATTCCGCGCCGGAAGTAACGATCATCTCGCCGGGACGCAAGCCGGAGGCAATTTCGGTTTTTTCTGAAGTGGTGTTCGCGATCGTGACATTCCGCTTTTCATAGGTGCCGTCAGACTTTTTCACCATCACAAACGTGTCGCTGCCTTCATGCAGGATTGCCGTGGTTGGAACTGTCATCAGCTCTTGCCTACGGCCCACAAGGTGGATAGTCGCAAACATCTCCGGTTTCAACATGTGTTGTGGATTCGGCAGAACCACGCGAGCTTTCAGCGTTCGCGTATTCGGGTCGAGCACGTCTGAGACATTGGAGATGGTTCCGCTCCAGCTCTTATCCGGAAGAGCGGCGAGCGTGATCTTCGCGGGAGTTCCGCGCCGGGCCAGCGAGAGATCTTTTTCGTAAAGGTCGCCGACTACCCAAACCGAACTTAGGTCGGCGATCGTGGCAATCGAGCTGGCGTTGTCGAGCGACTTCGAGAGCTCGCCAGTCGCAGCGCCGATTTCAAGCACAATTCCCGATCTGGGAGCCTTTACTGCAACCTCGTCGGAATTGCTGGTCGAACTCAAGCCCAGCATGCGCAGCCGCTGCTCGGCGCGAGCGAGATCGGTCTGCGCGGTTTCGGCCTGGGCCTTAGCGTCTTCGTAGTCCTTCTGGGATACGACTTCGTGTTGCAGAAGCAACGCGGCGCGCTTCTCAGCTTGGGACGACCGCGCGGCTTCGATTTTGGCTTTCTCATAGTCGGAGCGCGCGCCCGCGGCATCGCTGCTTTCGAGAATCGCAATTACTTGTCCCTGCTTCACAGCGTCTCCCGGCCGAATCTTCAGGGAGACAAGTCGCCCGCTGACTGGCGGATACACATGAACGACGCGATCAGGATCGGCCTGTACCTTCGCTGGTACTGCGACTTCGTTCTGAACCGTTTGGACACTCACGGTGGCGACCTGAAGAGGATTCTCCTGCTTCGGTTGCCGGTTCTGCTTCGGCTCCGAGCTGCCGCAGCCGACAAGCCCGCTTCCCAGAATGAAAGCCGTAAGCACCGCCAGCAGTCGTGTGCCGACATGCTTGTTTCGATTCAGGAACGACGAACTTGTCTTCCCCGTGACCTGTAACCTGTCCCCTGTAACCTGCTTCATTGCAAATCCTTTCCCACCGCCTGCTCGAGCTGCCAGACGCTTGCCTGATAGTTCGCGCGCGCCTGGTTGTATGCGGTTGACGCCTGGCGGACCGTGCGCTCGGCGTCGAGTAGTTCCAACAAATTTGCGGCTCCGTTGCGATAGCTGAAGTCAACCATGTCGCGAACCTTCTGCACTTCTTTGAGGTTCTCTCCGCTGTAAAGCGCCACTGAGCGCTGCGCGGCGAGATAGTTTTCGTAGCCCTTCTCCACGTCGGTATCGACTTGAATCTCGGCCTGACGAAGCTGTGCCTCGGCTGCGGCCCGCAACGCTTGTGCCTGCTCCACTGCGGCTTTTCCGTTGTTGTAGAGAAGCACCGGAATCTGCGTGACGACGCCGAGCGTGTCGTCATCGCCCACGCGCTGGTATTCGGTTGCGACGTTGATGTCGCGCGAGCGCTGCGCCTGTGCCAGCTTCAGTCCAAATTCCGCAACTTCCAGATTGGCGCGCGCGACTCTCAGGTCCGGACGCGTGGCATGCGCAATGTCTTTTAGCTGGTCGAGCGTTTGCGGAACCG
Source organism: Terriglobales bacterium (assembly GCA_035275665.1). Classification (GTDB taxonomy): domain Bacteria; phylum Acidobacteriota; class Terriglobia; order Terriglobales; family Acidobacteriaceae; genus Gp1-AA112. The sequence goes on from DATEMI010000271.1 coordinate 2,916, forward strand.
GCGCATCGCTGAAATCGCCGGTGACAAGCAGAGGCGCGGACTGGAACAGATCGACGGATGCGCCCGATGCCGCTGGCCGAGGATTCGAATCAACGATGTCCTGCATGCGCGCGCTGAGCACATTCAGCAGATCGCGTGCTGCTTGCTCGTATGCGGTCTGCGAATCGATAACCGCCTGCTGAAACTGCAATCGGCCTGCTTGCAGGCGGTAAAGTTCGATTCCCGGGAGATCGCCGGCTTTTACTCGCACCGCGGTGAGGTCTTCCGTTTTCGCGTACTGCGCGTCGATTTCTGCCGCGAGTCGCAGATTGTCGCGCGCCAGAATCGCGTTTCCAAATGCCTGCCGCAATGCAAAGAGCTGATTGCGCAGCACGTCATCGACTTGCGCGGAGGCGACATTCACCTGAGCCTCCGCCTGTCGCGAACGAAACTCACGCTTGCCGCCGCGCTCGAATAGCTTGCTGAATTGCGCCGTATACACCGGATTGGCTCCGGCATTGCCGTTTGTCGCGAAGAAGCGGGGCACGCTGTCCGGCACGGGAGACCTAAATGGAACTTGCTCCATTCCGAGCTGAAGCTGAGGATTCGGTTTATATGACGCGATGCGACGCGCCGCCTCGCTTGCCGTGACTTGCGAGCGTCCGGCGGCGATGAGCAAGCTGCGGTCGCGTAGAAGCTGCTCGGCTTCAAAGAGACTCAGCGTGCGCGGAATCCTCGTCGCTCCGAGTGCAGTCGTTTGTTGCGCAGCCAGATGCAGACTGGTTGCGAGAAATGCCAATAGGGTAAGGCGCGGGCGTATCAGCCTCATGTCTCGTTCTCAAATCGAAGTTGTGTTTAGTCTTAGGTCTTACCGGAATGAGCGATTAGGCGAGAAGAGGCGGAGGGCGTTTATCGATGGAAGGAGACCAGAAGATGTTCTGAATTGCGACTGGCGCTTCCGAGAAGAAATTGCGAGTCACAGTTCGTGACTTCGGACGAAACGGCAGCAGAATCGCGGGCAGGATTGCGGAGACAATATGAATTCCGCGCAACTCCGGCGCTTTCAGCACGTCTTGCAGGCGATTGCCTTCCGCCAACGTCGGCATCTGAGAAAGATCATCGGTAATGGAGATCACCGGCAGCAGAAGCAGCAGGATGCACGAGATCACAAGCAAACCGCGCAGCATCGGCGGCACTGTCTGCGAAGGCGAACGCCGGCGCCAGCGCATCCAGGACGAGAACGCCGTCCCTGCGATGGCAAGCCAAATGAGATTGAGCAGTAGTTCCAAAGAGTTCTGCATTCCAGCTTAAAACAAAGAACCCGTTTTGTGCACGTTGCCCCGCTGCACGCATCCGGTTCACACGGCTCGTCGGGTTGAAAAGCAGGAGAATTCCGAGAAGAGCGGTAGAATGTCGCCGCATCCGAATTCGTATTCTGAGAGGATTTTCGCCATGTCCGACTCAAGCGACATCACACGCCGCGGATTCATCGCCAAAGCCGGCAAGACGCTGCTTGCCGGCAACCTCGCCGGAGCGCTACTCAAGGATGCGTCGGCGCAGCAGCTTTATGTTCCCGATCCTCCCGGACGAAAGCTGGGCTGGGCGATCGTCGGGCTGGGAAGTCTCTCGATCAACCAGATTCTGCCGGCTTTCGCGAAGTGCGAAAAGTCGCGCGTCGTGGCCTTTGTCAGCGGACATCCTGACAAGGCGAATAAGCTCGCCCTGCGCTATGGAGTGAATCCGAGGAACATCTACAACTATCAGAATTACGACTCAATTCGGGACAATCCTGACGTTGACCTCATCTACATCGTGCTGCCCAACGGCATGCACGCCGAGTACACGATTCGCGGATTGCAGGCCGGCAAGCACGTTCTGTGCGAGAAGCCGATGGCGAACACACCGGCGGATTGTCAGGCGATGATCGACACCGCGCATAAAGCCGCTCGCAAGCTGATGGTCGCTTACCGCTGCCGTTACGAGCCTTTCAACCAGGAGATGATTCGCCTGGCTCGTTCGCAGGAGCTTGGTCAATTGAAAGTCATCGAATGTGACACAGGATTCCACATCGGCGATCCGACGCAATGGCGGTTGAACAAAGCCCTCGCCGGCGGAGGGTCGATGATGGACATCGGCATCTACAGCCTTCAGGCTGCCCGCTACATCTCCGGCGAAGAGCCTGTCGAGCTGAATGCCTTTGTTTACAGCACGCCCGGCGATGAGCACTTCAAAGAAGTGGAAGAGCTCGTCATGTTCCAGCTTCATTTCCCCAGCGGTGTTCACGCCAACTGCTCCTCCAGCTACGGATACTCGGGTCAGTCGCGCTTCCGCGCTGTGACGACGCAGGGATGGTTTGAACTCGAGCCGGCACAGAGCTACACCGGTCTTCGTATGCGAGTGAGTCGCCGCAACATGATCGAAGAAGTGAATCTGCCGCAAAAGGATCACTTCGCCCTCGAAATGGACCACATGTCCGATTGCGTGATGAACAACAAAGAACCGCTCACACCTGGCGAAGAGGGATTGCGTGACATCAAGCTGATCACGTCGATCTATGAAGCCGGCAGAACGCACCAGACAGTCAAGGTCTAGCAGACTTCAGGACCGACGGGCGCCCTCGGCCGGGTGTTGATTTTGGCTATTTCACGATTTTTGTTTGCGAAATTACGAAATCGCGAGATATGAAAACCCGCGCGAGGGCGCGCGTCGGTCCTGTCATTTCCCGTCAACCAATAAAATAGATCTATGGCCACAATCATGCACGGCAAACCGGTTGCGGAAGAGATTCTCTCAACGGTTCGCAATGACGTG
>DATEMI010000272.1:0-20594 GCA_035275665.1 Terriglobales bacterium
CGCGATGATCCCCAGCGTTCCGAAGCTGCCAGTCATCAATTTGTGCACATCATAGCCGGCTACGTTTTTGACCACCTTACCGCCCGACTTTGCAACCGTACCGTCGGCAAGAATCACTGTCATTCCTATGATCAGATCGCGAAGTCCCCCATACTTTTGCCGCATCGCTCCACTGTCGTTAGTGGCTATGACCCCACCTACTGACGCCGCCTGAGGCCATAAGGGATCCAAAGCCACCATTTGGCCATGCTTTTTTAACTCAGCCTGCATCTCCTCCCACGCGATTCCCGCCTCAACCGTACAGGTCATATCCTGCCAGCTGTGGGTCTTGACGCTGCACATGCGCCTCAGGCTTAGCTGGATGTCGGCCTCTACTGGGTTCCCCCATCCAAGCTTCGTCCCGGCCCCGCTTGGAATCACGGCAAGCCCTCTTGCCTGAGCGAAGCGCAATATTTCGGCAATCTGGGGCACGGTGGCTGGGGCGACGCGGATCGTTTGCCCGGCAGAGCTTACAAACTGGTCGCCTACAATCGATACGAGCTGGGCTGCAATCTGCTCCCCGCTCATCTCTCTCACCATTGCCATCAAAACAACTCCGCAATGCCCGCCTGCTCCAACGGATGAGGGGTGTAAGGCCCGGTTTTTTCCGCACACAGGCGAGGTCGCGGGAATACCTTATCGGGATTGGAGAGCATTTGGGGGTCGAACGCGCAGCGGACAAGCTGCATTGTGTTTAGGTCAGGCTCCGAAAACATATAGCTCATTGCATCTTGCTTCTCTTTCCCGACACCATGTTCGCCTGTGATTGAGCCCCCCTGATCGACGCAAAGCTGAAGTATTCGATATGACAGCTCGAGTGCACGCTCTTCCTGCCCAACTATGGCAGCGTCGTACAGCACGAGGGGATGAAGATTACCGTCACCGGCATGGAACACATTCGCTACGCGAAGACCGGCTTCTGAAGACAACTTTTCAATTTCCTCCAATAATTCCGGCAGTGCAGTGCGCGGAACAACGCCGTCCTGAACGATGTAATTCGGAGAAATGCGCCCTACCGCGGCAAACGCAGCCTTTCGTCCCTTCCACACAGCGGCGCGATCCTTTTCCGATTGCGCCGCGACGACAGACGATGCGCCATTCTGGTTGCACAGTTCCTGTACGCGTCGAGCAAGCACCTCCACCTCGCGTTCGAGACCGTCCAACTCAATCAAAAGCAGCCCCTTACAAACTGGGTAGTTCGCATGGACTGCGGCCTGGGCAGCCTGGATTGAAAGCGAGTCCATGATCTCCATGGCCGACGGCAAGATTCGGGCAGCGATGATGTCGCTAACCGTCTGTGCTGCCGCCCGGATTGAATCAAAGGCAGCCAACAGTGTCTGCATCGACTCTGGACGCTTGATTACGCGGAGTGTGATTTTCGTTGCAACGCCAAGCGTCCCTTCGGATCCCACGAAGACGCCAGGGAGGTCGTAGCCTGGCGAATCAAGGACCGGAGACCCCATCTGAACCATCTCGCCCGAGGGCAACACCACCTCCAGGCCGAGAACATGTGTGACAGTGAAGCCGTATTTCAAACAATGCGCTCCGCCTGAGTTCTCCGCGACATTGCCACCAATCGTGCAAACCGACTGCGATGACGGATCCGGAGCATAGAAATATCCTCGTGAGGCGACCCTTTGCGTAATGTGCGCGTTAATCACTCCGGGTTCCACCACAATGCGCTGATTCCTGAAATCGACATCCAGAATGCGATTCATCCGGGCAAGGCCGATCACAATGCCTTCCTTTACCGGCAAGGCCCCACCACTCAAACCGGTACCCGCTCCTCGCGCAACGAAGGGTATGCCGTTTGAGGCGCATAGCCTGACGACCTCCTGAACCTGCTCTGTAGTGCGCGGCAGGACCACCGCTCCGGGCAATACACGGAAATTCGTGAGGCCGTCGCACTCATAGGTTCGCAGCTGAGCCGGTTCAGTGAAAACACCGTCCCCGCCCACCACAGCCCTCAAAGCGTCTACGAGTTTCTTGTTCGGCATAAGCTCCCCGGTCTGCCGCTTATCACAATCGCTTGAGAATAGGTCGCGTTCACGCTGCTCCCCCGTGAGAAGTACCTTCGCAACAGTCGTACCAAACGGACCATGTGAAATCTTCGCCCGGTTCCACCCTGATGTCGATATATGGCTCGGGGCAGAAGACACGGTCGTTGATCCACAATAAGAGCGATGACAGCTGCTGGTCGCTGGAGATGCTGACACCAAATTCTGTCGCTCGTTGTCGAATTTCAAGCGCATACGTGGCGCGGGTGTCCAAAAGCTTGACGAAAATTCTCTCATTCGCATCGAGCCGACGAAGCAATGAGATCGTAGTCCCACTTAGAGCCAACGGACTCTGCGGTGCTAGCTGTACGGCGGGCGCAACAGGCAGAGCGAGTTCGAGGGAAGGACCGGGATGGATCCCGTCCATGCAAAAAAAATTGTGGTAATAATGACGCGTCCCTATTGGAATCTTTCCCGTGTTTTCAATGCGATGGAGCAGGCTCAGGCGTGGTGCATTCTCCTCGACGGAAACCACTTTATGAAAGCGATAGCTCATCCCTGTGGGACTCGACCCTGAATGTTGAAAGCTCATCCGCCGCGGAGATTCAGTGAATGTCCATCCGGATGCGTCAACGATTGGATATGTTGAGAATCGAACGAACTCCCCGCCCCCTGTCTTCATGAGCAGCCCGACGCCGAGGCGCAAGAAGGGATCGCCCTCGTTCACGCGAAGGAAGTCGTGATCTGGCGTATCCTCAGCCTGAAATTCTCCCGCTGGCCCGGTAATGCAATCGTGGTACTGAGGGCTATGTTCTTTCCATTGCCCAAAGCATTCATGGCCGCGATAGCGCAGGGACCGTATCACGCCGGACCATTCGAATCGTGTTCCCCGATAGAACCCAATCTCGCTGTCAGGCAGGTACAACTGCACGTCGATCAGTCCATTCGAAAGGCTCGCGCTTGGGAACTCCACCATCATCGGACGGGAGGCTGCAATTCGACAGTCTTGATTTTGTATGGCTCGACATGCAATGTGCTCTCGGAGGGATGTCCCTCTTCTGCTTCCATCAGATTGACCGACTGAAAGCGAGAGTTCTGCCCCAGAAAGCGTATCGGCGTGTCGACTGTCTGCCCCGCTTCTTCGAACAGGCGGACTACGAGCCCATTGCCCTTGTCGGCCTTCTTCAACGCAGATACAACCAGAGAGTCCCCGTCCACGTGCAGGAACGACTGCTCAGGCGGCAATGTCTTCTCTGACAGTTCGTCCTCCGAGACGACCGGAATCAGAGTGTTACTGAATGCCATGCCCTTTTGCCAGGACCGAAAATGTGCCCAATCACCCGCGCCCGAGGATATTGAATAGCGAAACACGTAGTTTCCGGGGGTGGGCTGTTTCACAGGCACGGGCTTGCCGTCCTCATATGTTCTCAGTTGATTGAAAGTGGTTCCCCTGATCAAATCACCGCGAATCGCATCTTTGTCGACCGTGAAGAGCTGGTGGTCCGCACTGATCGTTAAATTCCAGTCCGGCGTGCTCGCGGCGATCCAGTACTGGATCTGGCGCCACTTCTCCCATAGATCCTTCGGGACCTCGTCATGAGAGCGAGGACCGGCGCCCGGCATCATTTCTTTGGCCGACACAGAGCCGAAGGGAACGCCATTCCGAACCTCGGCATCCGGCATGTCCGTTGGAAAGACCTGCTGAATCTCCATGGCCCTGCCGGGGGTCCAATGGACAGTGTCTTCCAGATCGATCCGAGCCACATCCTTATACATCGTGAGCTTTTGCGTGATCGGCTCTCCATCGACGTTGCCTGAGATTTCCAGAACAGTTTCTTCCGAGCCGTTCCTAATGAGCTTTACGGAGTTGATAAGATTTGGAATCGTCCGACCCGTGTCCGGAAAGATGCTGATCGCATTGCCCCCGCGCTGCTCCTCAGCAACTACTTCGATATTCTTCGAAATAACCCGATTTAGCGTCTTGTCAAAAATGCTGATCCGACCGGTCGGTCGATCAATAGTCACTCGATAAAACTGATTCTCGGCAGTATCGGCACCCGGAACGCGAAAAGGGTTTGCTACATCATTTTGATCATCCATCATCACAGCGGACGCAGGGCTGTTGGCGCTGGGTTCTGCTGGTTCAAGATAATAGGTCTTGTATCCAAGCGACGGAACATCATGAGCCACGAAAACCATTGTCAGTGCACGTGACATGTTTTCCGTATAGGACTCAACGTCGAACGGCACGGCATTTCCCTGAGCATCGACCAGCTTCATTCCGTGACGATAGTCTTCGATTTCCCTCGGCACTACGTCTCCATAGAGCGTCACGTGTGCGCGAACGACATCGGTGCGTGTCCAGGAAAGGGGATTGAACACAACAATCGTAGTCGCCTTCGTGCTGGGGTGCTTCACGCGCTCAGCAATGTTGCGCAGGGAGTTGCGAAGAATCTGGCCGCCTTCGAGGATTGCGGCATCAGCATAGCCAACCTTGCGGGCGTCGCCGATGTCACCGCCCTGGCCATAGAAATTATGATCCATGGCCTCAATCGCTTTCACCCAGAGGTGATCAAACTCTTGTTGAGGATAGGGGGCGAAACCCAGCGCATAATTGACTGCCGCAAACTTCTCAGCATTAACCAACGTATCGGCTGCCGTGATTGCCCAGGGCCACACCGGAGTAGCTGAGCTATCCACATTGGCCCACGAGCCGGTAATCTCTCCGGATAGGACGGGCGGATTCTCAGTTTTGCTGGCAACACGGAAGTACTCGATCGGCGTTGCGAACTGGAAGTGCAACGGTTTCAGCTTAGCGTTCAGGATTGACAGATTGCTGATTAATTGCTCATTCGGCGCGAACAGGTCCGTGCCCCATCCGAGGTAAACGGGAGCCTGCGTTGTATTCCGAACGGAGTCGACCTCCGACTGGATGCGGCTGAGGGCGGCATCGGTCAATTCGCGGTGCAGACCCAATTGCACGCCCCAGCCGTACCCCTTCACCGTATCCCACACCAACGCTGATGAACCATCCGGCGACTTCCATTCGAAATATGGCTTGTCCACCGGTCCCATTCTGGTCATCACCATGTAGGGGATGCCCGCTTCCTGCAAAATCTGCGGGTACTGGCGAGTGAATCCGGGGATGTCGCCGTCATGAGCAACGAGCGGATCGACGCCGAAGGTCTCCTCCGCGTAGCGCTTCCCGTACGTAATGTTGCGAATTATCGCTTCGCCCCGTGGCAGGTTCTGATAAATGGCAGCCCATTTGGGGGCAATCTCAATTCGACCGGCCTTCACGAGACGGGTAAACTCGTTGGCTTCGTCGGTCCCGCGATGGCTCTCCATGAAGTTTGCGACGAAGACGTTGTCCTCCATCTGAAATCGGAAGTCGGGATGCTCGTTCGCTAATTGCATCACTCGGGCGATGATTCGACTCCCGCGGCTGAGACACTCCTCCTGGGTCCCTCCCCAGTAAAGATCGAGATGCGAAAAGGGAACGATGTAGACATCGTCTTTCGACGCGGTGTCGGGCTGCGCACAAATCCCCGAGGCGCAAAAGGTCAGCAGCATCACGCCGACGAGAAGGAAATCTACCCTGGGTCTCATATCGGCGAAAAATATATCACGCGCTCAACACCGCACCACATTCAAAAGACTTGAAGCCCCCTTAGCCGAGCGTGAACTTCGAGTGCGACCAACAGTCCCCCACCATGCTGCTGGCAGTGTCACAGCAGGATGCTCTGATTGCTTCACATTCTGTGAATGTCCCTTTTCTCCTTTTCCATTTTCCGTCGATGCTCGCATTGCTATATTGACCCCGCCGATCACGATGAGCGGTTCAGCGCGACAGGGAGGATTGTGCCGACGCGGAATACCGATTGCCAAAGGGCAGATGAATTGAAGCAGTCGATGCCGCACCGCGCTGGTATGCATAGTCGCCTTCGCGATTCGTTTAGACTTCAAGTTGAGCCTTGCGCCTGAGGACCACTGGAATGAATCGTTCCCCCTCCGATGCTGACCTCTTCCACTCAGGGTCAATCGCCGCCTTACCGCAATCATCGGGTATCGCTACGCCGCTACGCACGCCTCGACTGAGCAATGGCTCGTTTCAGTTGGCGGAGCTCTTTTACAGCGGGGATGAGCACAAGGTCCGGCTGGCTCAGCAGATCGGAATTAAACACGCCATCGTTAGTCTCTCCGCGATTTCTTCCGGTCTTCCCCGGTCAGAGTACGGCCGTGCTTTTGCGAAGGTGAAGGAAGAGTTTGCCGATGCGGGCATGGTGCTGGCTGGAGCCGAGAGCCATCCAGTCCCCGCCGAGCGAATCAAGCTTGGCCTGCCAGGCCGCGATGAGGAGATTGAGAATTACCTTGAGGCGATCCGCGTGTTGGCGCAGCTTGGGGTCCCCCTGATTTGCTACAACTGGATGGCCGGCCTTGGATGGTATCGCACAAAGTCGAATGTTCCGATCCGCGGCGGCGCACTGGTCAGCGAATTTGATCTTCGGGACGCTGGGCAGCTCGGGCCTACGGAATGGGGAGTGGTCAGCGAGGAATCCATCTGGAAGAATCTTGAATACTTTCTTCGCGCCGTGATGCCTGTTGCGGAAGAAGTGGGAATGAAAATGGCGCTCCATCCGGATGACCCGCCCCTTTCTCCTCTCCGCGGAATCGCGCGAATTCTGACGAGTGCCGACGCATTTCGTCGTGTCCTCTCCATTTATCCGAGCCCCCTCAACGGCATCACTTTCTGTCAGGCAAATTTTCGCTTGATGGGCGAAAACATTGCTGCTCTGGCTGCCGAGTGGTGTGCTCAAAAAAAGATATTCTTTGTGCACCTGCGCGACATTGAGGGAACGAGAGAGCACTTTCGCGAGACCTTTCACGATGCCTGTCCGGTTGATCTCGCCAGGATGCTATCTCTCTATCACGAGTGCGGCTTCGAAGGTCCAATCAGGCCCGATCATGCCCCAACGCTGGATGGCGAATCGAACGAGAGACCTGGCTATGCAATGGGCGGAAAAATCTTTGCTGTCGGATATATCAAAGGCGCTCTGGATGCGTTCTCGATTCCATATTCCTGATCCGGATATCGCTGCACTGACGAGTCACTCACGCTGATCGATCGTTTGCCTAAGAAACTCCGCATCACCCGGAACGAGTGCCTCATTCACGTTAGAAGTAAGCCTCCGTCGACATAGATGATCGTTCCATGGACATAATCGGAATCGGAGGAGGCGAGGAATACTGCCGCGCCCGCAATCTCGTCAGGCGTTCCGATTCGCCCCAGCGCGATGCGGCCGACGAGAGCTTCACGACGGGCAGTTTCGCTGAGGAAAGTTTGGTTCATAGCGGTTAGTATTGCGCCCGGTGCTATGCCGTTCACATTGATGTTGAGATTTCCTAATTCCAGCGCGAGCGCCTTTACCATCATGGATAGACCCGCTTTGCTGATCGAGTAGATGGATCGATTTCTGAGTGGACGCGAATCGTGGATACTCGAGATCACGATTACTTTTCCCCCGCCCACTTCTCTAAAATGGCGAGATGCAGCGCAGCTCAGGAAGAAAGCGCCTCGCAAGTTGACATCGAGGATCTGGTCCCAGGCTTCCGTTGTGGCATCAAGAACCGACTGATGCACCTGAACGCCGGCGTTATTCACAAGGATGTCTAATCGCCCGGTGAGGTCAAGAGAGGTCTGGATGATTGTGTCGTGTGCAGACACATCTGAGACGTCGCCCTGTACCGCATGGGCGGTCCCCCCCTCGGCTCGTATTGTTTCTACAACGCCCTGCGCATCCTCCTCCGGGCCAAGAAAATTCACGATTACGGACGCACCCTCGGACGCGTAACGCATTGCGATTGCACGACCAATACCGCTCGCTGCCCCCGTAATGAGTGCAGACTTGCCCTCAAGCTTCTTCATATTTCATCCGAACGATGCGCGTGTCGGTTCTGGCGACTGCCACACAGTCAACCACAGGACCAGAGCCGCTGTTATGTGTAGAAGTCCGATAATCGCAAAAACAGTATTGAACGATGAGGTGCGAGCTACCAGGGAGCCAACGATCAGCATGAATACAAATCCGCTCATGCTCCCGGCCGAACCAATTATCCCGAGGATAGAGCCCGTCAGCTGCTCGGAGGCAATGTCCGGAATAATGGCTGCCGTATTGATAAACCAGCAGAACACTACGAAGTACAGGACGGACAGGATGGCAAGTGAAGCCGTGGTTGATGACACCCGATTCGTGAAGATGGCCAGCGGAGCTAGTGTCGCCGCAACGCAGAGAACCGCAATACGTGCTTTGACCGGGGACATGCCCCAGCGAATCAGCTGGTCGGACATCCTGCCTCCCAGCATTCCCCCGGCGGCACCTGCCAGATATGGAATCCATCCGTAGCGCCCAATGTCTGCCATACTGAAGCCTCTTCCGTGCTTCAGGTACTCGGGAATCCAGAAGGCACAAAAGTAGGAGACGGGATCTGAGAGAAACCGCGCTGCAACAAGGGCCACCACATTTCGGTTGCGAAACAGGTCAGGCCACTTTACACGCGCGGTTTTACGGATTGAGGAATCTGACTGCCTCCCAGGTAGCATCCCCTGCGGCTGCCGATAGATCTTCAACCACGCGATAAGCCACACTAAACCAAGCAGGCCAGGAAACAGGAAGGCGGAGCGCCACCCGAAGCGAAGCGTGGTATACGCGATGAGCGGCGGTGCCAACACAGCTCCCAGCGAGCTCCCGCATGAAAACAGTGCAATCGGAATGCCTCTCTCCTCCTCGGGAAACCATTTCGCTGTCGCTTTCAGCGCTGCCGGGTAGTTCCCCGGCTCGCCGATGCCAAGGAGAAGACGGGACGCACCCAAGCTCATCGCTCCGGTCGCCAGTCCACTGGCCATCGTACACAACGACCACCACCCAATGCAGATGGCCATTCCGATCCGTTCACCAACGCGATCGACAAACCATCCGCCTACGGCATACATCACGCTGTATGCAAGGAGAAAAGCGGCCGTGATATGGGCATACTGGGAAACTGTAATCTGGAGCCGCTCACGCAGAAACGGCGCAAGTATCGATAATGACTGTCGATCAAGGTAGTTGAGAACGGTCGAAACCGTGAGCAGTCCAACAATAAGCCATGCCCTGGTGTAGCCTTTCCGCCCAGACGCTACACCATTATTCACAGCTGGACCGATCGGACTCTCTGTACCTCGATCAACACCCTCCGATTCACCTCGAAGCTGCAAAGACCTGGACATTCCCTCTCGTTATCATTTACTGGCTCACCCGAGCTAATTTTCCCAGCGACCCCGCTCCGAACAGCACCTTCACGGCACCTCAGAGCCTTTTGTATTTCTGAAAGACCTCGACGGGGTCATCGCCACGAGCAAAGTCGCGTCTAGCATCATCCTCGACCAGCTTGATCTCCTCACATTGCTCCAGGACCTTCATCGTCAGATCCTTAGGAATGCTTATCACCCCGTCTTCATCCCCAAACATGAAGTCTCCCGGATTCACTACGACGCTGTGCGTTAATTCTCCGCTTATCAATACAGGTACCTGGCATTTCAGCCATGAATATCGGCCAAACGCTTCGATCGGTGATCGATATCGCGAAAACACCGGGAATCCCATTTTGATCAAGTGCCCACAATCTCGTGTGCCCCCATCGATTACGGCACCGACCGCCCCATGGGCGCGAGCTGTTGTAGCGCTCAGTTCACCGTAGATGGCCACATTGAATGGGGTTCCACGATCGCGGACTTCAACACAGGGGTGCGTCATGTCGCGAATAGCTTTCATGCGCCTCTGGCGCCCCTCCGCGTCCCGCTCTGTGGTCAAGGTACCTTTAACCGTGAACGCGGGCCCGGCGAGTTTCATACCTGGCGCCAGCGCAACCAATTCGTGAGACAGAACCTGATTCGGATATCCCAAGGACTCCAAAACATCAAAAATGAGACCGGCATACAACTGTTTGTATCGGTCGCAGATCTCGGCCATACTGCTGGTTTTTCCGTTTCCGTCCCGCGTTGCCACTAAATCCATGGTCCCCTCTCTGGAAGCATCAGACTACAAGCTGGTGGTATTGGCCCATAAAATGCTGCCGGTCCTGCGCTGCAGGTTCGCCGCCCGTTTCTCAAAACATCAGTTTGAGAGCGAACTGGATTTCACGGCCATTACCATTGGCGCTGAGTATTTGCCCAAACGATGACGCCTGGACGTTATTGCTCGGTACGCCATAGTTTGTGTGGTTGAACACATTAAAGAACTCCGATCGAAATTCGAGCTTTGCATTCTCAAGCAGGGAGAAGTCTTTAAATGCGCTGAAGTCGACATTCTTGAACGGGGGTCCTACCAGATCGTTCCTGCGTTCATTGCCAAAGGTGTATTTGGCCGGAACTGCGAAACCGGCCTTGTTTAGCCACATCTTTGTGACGCCCCCGAGTTCCTGCCCTGAGTATGGAGCACCGATCCTGTTTGCCCGCTGTGTACCCCCTCCCACGTTCGCGACGTCTCCACCAGCGAGCACGTCAAATGGCGTTCCAGAGATGAGGCTGATTATTGAGCCCACGTTCCAGCCTCCGACGAGCGCTTGGACGAATTTGCCGTTGTTCGATAAATATGTCTGTCCGCGTCCAAAGGGAAGCGAGTAGACACCGCTGAGGATAAACATTTGGCTTCGATTAAAGCTCGACGGACCCCAATCGCCCCTAATGTTGTAGCCATTTTCGATGCTGCCGTCCTGTCCGGAGGACATAATGTCGAGCGATTTCGACCAGGTGTACGACACGTTAAAGAATAAGCCCCTCGAGACGGACTTCTTCAGTTCGGCCTGTAACGCGTTATAGCTTGAATTGCCTGCATTGGTATCAAACCCGAAGGTGCCGCTGGCAAACTTCGCGAATGGCTGATCTCTTGAAGCCAGCGACCCGGGCCCGGGAATCCTCGCGGTGTTTACAGTGGGCTCAATAAGCTGATGGCGCCCAACGGAGCCCACATAATCCAGATTTAGCACGAGACTGTTCAGCAACTGCTGCTCAATTCCTGCATTGTATTCAATTGAATATGGAATCTTGTTATGCGGATCTGACGCAAGGCTCACGTAGGGCTGCTGCGCATTTAGATAGAACGAAGCTGGTGGGATCGCATTGAGAAACAGATTCGGGACCCCCCTGTTCTGGGTAATGACGCTGGTCTGGAGGCTATCAGGCCACGCGTGGTGGATATCCTGGTTCTCCTGCACCAGCGTGTTGTCATGATCATCCATAATCGCCCCGGCAGCCTGAAGAACTGTCCGCGCCGCAGCCTGGTAGGATATGCCGGCTCGCGGCTGGAAGCCGTTGCGCTGCGGATAAAAGAAGCCACTCGGCCCCGTCGCCTTAGGAAACAGCGGTGGATATGGTGCCGTAATAATGAATTGACCAGTCGTAGCATCCAGAGCTGACATGATGCGGTGATAGTTCGGCGGGGTAATGTAATCGTAACGAAGACCCATTGTGACAGCTATTTTCTTCGTCATTTGCCACTGATCCTGAGCGTACAGCCCGTACCAATTCACGGTCTGGTCTACTCCCGGGTTCCCGATCCAGCCATTAAGACTGTCGGGGAGCCCCAGCAGGAGGCTCGCGGGGCCGAGACCTGTAGATGATGTCAGCGCTCCCTGTGAGGTCGCATTTTGGGTAAAGCGGACGTTGTACTCCTCCGCGTCGTTGTAGGCATCAATGTGGTAGAACATCCCACCCACACCCAAAGTGTGGTTCCGGACGACCTTCGAGACGTCGACATGCGAATCACTGCTCTGCTGAGGTCCGAGATGATAAACGGTCTGACTTATGCCCGCATAGCCATTGGACACGCTCAGCTGCGGTCCCTCGAAATCAGGATTCGATTCCATAGGATTGGCGTTCGTGAAATTGATCGCATTATTAAACGCAGCTCCGGCTGGTTGATCCTTGGGCGTTACATTTGTTTGAGTGTATGCATAGTGCAGGGCTAAGAGCGTTTGAGGCCCGAAGAGGTGGGTATACCCCGCCGACGCCGTCTGAGCATAGTTGCGGAGCGCATGCTGGTACCCGGGCAGGGATTGCGGCGTGGTGAGATTGATATTCGAGCGGTTGTACCGCCCGAAGATCGTATCGCTGGCACCAAACCGGTGGTCAATTCGGATGCCTGCCTGGTCGCTGGCTGTTACGGCTGTACCGTTAAACCTTAGGTTCGGAAGCACTCCAGGAGCGACATTCAAATTGGGCAGAGGATAGTACTTTGCAATTAGCAGGGCACTTGCTGGGTTGATCCTGCTGCTCGGTATGACGTTTCCGGGAAATGGGTCGCGGATGATTGCCGCCGGGTTTGTTGGATCCTGTCGGCTCGTCGCCGGATCGTAAATCTCGTTCGCGTACTCCGGTCGCCCAAGGTCATCGGTGCCCACAGACTTCCCGAGCAGAGCAGAAAAGTCACCGCTACGCATTGCGGATGTGAGCGTGCTCCCAAAATAGCTATTGCTCTTAGAGGACCTGAAGCCTTCCCAATACACCGCAAACCAGCTGTTGTCTTTCCCCCTGAGAAGATGCGGGATGGTGAGTGGACCGCCCAAATAGACTCCGTATTGATTCTGCCTGTAAGGCAGGCGCTCTGTAGCAGGGAACGTCTGAGCATCCAGAGCCGAGTTCCGAAAGAACTCCCACAGGCTTCCGTGGAAATGGTTGGTGCCAGATCTTGTCACGATGTTGATGTTGGCACCCGACGAAATCGCAAACTGGGCATCTGTGATGTGGGATTGAACGTTGAATTCATCGAGAGCATCAGGAGGCGGGCTGATTGCCCAGGAGTTCAGATAGATGTTGTTGTTGAGCACGCCGTCCATCGTGAAGTCATCCTGTTGCGGCCTTTGCCCGTTCACTGCCGGCACGATGCCCCCTGCACCAAGGGACACCATGAAGGACTGCTGTTGTCCACCTTCCTGAGGGGCTACTCCGGGAGTGAGCAATGCCAGCTGTGTGAACTGCCTTCCGTTCAGCGGCAACTGAACCACCGCAGCGTGTCCGATAACCTGGCTCAGTGTGGCGGAGGTTGTATTCAGGGGTGGAGGGGCATCTGTGACGGTCACCGTCTGCGACGTTGCGGAGACGGATAGTGAGAAATCGATCGTCGCATTTTGATTTACATGCAATTCGATGTTCGGGCGATTCTCAATTGCGAATCCCGGCTTTCTTACCGAGAGGCTATAAACACCCGGAGCGAGCTGAGGGAGCGTATATATGCCGTCTTGTCCACTGCTGGTCACGCGAACAAGGCCGGTTCCTTGATTTGTGATTGTGATCTTCGCTCCTGAAACCACTGCCCCAGATGAATCCGTTATCACTCCCGTCACGAGGGCGCTGGTTGTCTGTGCGCTCAGCAGCCTCACGCTCATGAGCAACAGCAGTGAGATTGCGATATTCCATTTCATGGATGACCGTTGAACAGTCATATCTGACCCCCGTTTGAATTCCGTTGGAGAGGCTAAGCGACTCATATCAGCCATGGCAATTGAATTGTCGAGAACGATCATTCACCGGCAGTGAATTCCGCTTTAACCCTCACACTACGATCCGCTTTCAGGGCAAAGTGTTCGATGAGCGCGGAGCCCGGATCCGCACTTTGCGCTTCGGACATCCGCTTTTGTACGTGAGCGTCACCGGGCGTGAAAGGCGGTCCGGCGGGGTGACCACCGTTGAACGAACAGAAGTCGTCGGTTGTGCAGACACGCACGAGTCTTCCCTATGAGGGGTTCGGTGCGTTGTTCGAATGGAATATGAAATTAGCGATGATCCAAATGCGAGACGTCAGACGTGATAGCCTGCATCGTTTCCTACATAAGCATTGCCCCGGTTTTGAGAGCCAATTGATGTTCTCTCAGGCTTGGCCAGACGCTTTCGCATGGACATTAAAGGAAAGTCCTCCACATGGCGACTGGTGGCGATTTTGATGAACTTCTCAACACTCGGGGACACATGCTTGGATTTGCGTCGCATGAGCACAAGTTTTGAGGCTGGCACACCTTCCATCAAGTCGATGCTGCGAAGTGTCCCTTCTCTTAAGTCCTTGCTTACGACCCAAAGAGGTAAGAACGCGATGCCAAGGCCAGAACTCACCATGTCTCGAATCGAGTTCGCATTATCAAAACGCATTACTACCTTCGGAACGAATTGACGGCTCGAAAGATATTGATCAATCGGCTCCTGGAGACGGGATCCTTTGCGGAAGAGAATGAAGCGTTGATCGTTCAGTTCGGCGAGCCGCGTAACGGAGGTCGGTCCCTCGGGACTCGTGACGAGCACCAGATCGAATTTCCAGATCGCCTCAAGCAGGAATCGATTGCACTCCCGCAGATCCGAGGAGACTATCAATGCCAAATCCAGCAGCCCCTTCTGAAGATCTTCGACCAGCACCGCGGTATTGCCCGATTCCACCTGAATTTCGATGTCCGGGAAGGAGTGTTCGAACGACCGGATAATAGTGGGAAGGACGCAGCCGCTGGGCCCCGCACCGATGCGCACGGATCCATGCTTGAGTCCTTTCCATTCCTCGAGGGCAGCTAACGCTGAGTCATACTGGATAAGAATGTCCTGCAGATAGGGGAGCAGGACCGTTGCAGCCTGAGTCATCCTGAGTTGCTTGCCGACTCGCTCATACAAGGTCAATCCGAGCTCGCTCTCAAGCATCTTGAGTTGCTTATGGATGGCTGGAGCACTCAAGTGCAGGCGCTCTGCGACAAGTGAAATGTTCCCAAGCTCTGACAGGGCAACGAGGCTGCGTAATTCCTTCAACTCCACGATCTGGATGCTACCATTTCTGATGCATCATCAACAACGGGCCTGCGCGGTGCTCCTTCTCCAAATCAAATCCATATCAGACCTCGTTGGCGGCTCCGATACGTCGGTCGTACAAGTTGATCCTCAATGAAAAAGTGCCTCCGGTGGAATGCTGCCTCTTCCTGGATGGCGGCGGGGACTCCATTCTCGGTGAAGTGCCCATCGGGAGCGGCGCGGGGCCGGCATGAGATGACGCGCGCTCTTCGATGACAATAGGGAACCAATTTTGAAACAATCGCGCCACCATCACCCAAATCGAGGGGTTTTGGGGCCTTGGGCCTTATGTCTGGGACAATCATCCATTTCGGCGCTGATACCCACAACCGAATCCCGATTCTGAAGACAGCCGGATACGATGTCCCCTCCTGCGATTCTCTGCAGCAGTTCGAATCCATCCTGAAAACAGCACACCCTGATGCCGTTCTGCTCACGGCGATGGATGGCAATGCGCGTTCCCTGGTTTCTGCGATCCATGAGTGCTCAGCGGCACCCGTGATTGCTTTCGATACGGATATTACTGAGCAGCCAGTCGGACTTGGATTTGACTTGGTAATCGAGCCGGTGACCAATCCGGCCATCTGGCTCGAATCCCTCCGTCACCTAATCCAGGACACGCGCCAGTCGTGCGCTGATTCCGCTGCGACCCGGCGACCCGAACAGCTCAGAGCGGAATCCCTCGAATCGCGGCACAAATCGGCACGGGAGCGAAAGCGGAGTTCGGGTCTGTGCGAATAATTTCAGACCCGGATTTTTCGCACTCTTTCCCTGCGAACTCGCGGGGGATTTGATGGCGTCCATCGCCATGCGCAGCCGCTGGTCGACCCGCACCAGCTTCGAATCACCGCCATGCTCGCGTGTAGTGACGACTAATGGATTTGACTCTCTGCCAACTGGACCAGAATGGTGATCGATTCCAGCCTCCTGCGGAGCACGGCCCCGATGATTCGCGCGAGCTGGCCGAATACCGGCTACACTGCTCGGTATGAGCCTGATCGAACTGCTCTACTCAATTGATTCCGAAATTGCCACCCTCAAACAGGTCCGGACACTGCTGGCCGGTCAGACTTCCACCGCATCACGACGTCCCCGCACTGCGAAGAAGAGACGCACTCTCAGCGCCGAGGCACGCGCGAAGATCGCAGCCGCACAGAGGCGCAGGTGGGCGAAGCAGAAGCGCACGAAATAATTGCAACGAGATGCTGTTAACTGCGCCAATGTCCAGCGTTCTGAGATAGATCTGCTTTTTCTTAGGCTCTTATCCCACGTTTCGTCAATTTTGGACTTCCGCCTGAGAAATTCAGCTTTTGCGGTGTCTGTCTGATCCCGATCAGCCTGATCCCCACTCGACAACATTTCATTAGCAGTCTGGGCCAGCGTTTCAAGTTCTGTGGCGGCGGATCGGCACTTCCAGCAACTGTGCAGGTGATGCTTAGCGGTTCGCGCGGCTGCCCGAGGGAGCTCGCCGTCGAGGTATGCCAGAATGACGGCATTCTCAAGATGCTCGACCGACGGGTTTCTTTTCATTGAGGTCTACGCTTTCTGTGGCGGAATGCCGTGCAGCCACCTTTCTAAGCTTTTGGAGGGCTCGCGCAAGGATTGTGTTGACGGAGTTCATGCTGATTCCCAGCTGATCCGCAATCTCTCTGTACTTCATCGCCTCCAGCCTGAGCAGCAGCACTTCCTCCTCGCGCCGCGACAGAAGGCACAAATAATCAGCAATCAGGGACAAGCACTCCGGCTCGTGATCCGAACTTGGGATGTGTTCGTAGTCGTCGAGTTGCTCGTGATCGAATCGCTCGTGAACATGCCTGCTGACAGCCCTGCGAATAACACACATGGCCCACGCCTTCGGGTGATGGATGCTCTTCCCGGATCTCAAAGCTCCGTACAGCTGCATGAACGCGTCCTGTACCAGATCTTTCGCCAGATCGTGATCAGCGAGCGACCGGGCCGCATATCGCACAAGCTGCATGTAGCAGCGATCAAAGAGCGCCGTCACCAGTTCGGTCGCCTCAGTCTCGTCCACGCTTCCTCGCCGGCCGCCCAAAAGCAGCTCATTATGTAGTGGCTTTAGGCGATCGTTTTCGCGACAAGGCGAGGCAAGTTTGTCGAATCTGTTACCGAATCTTCAAAGGGTCAACTGGTCCTTGCATCATGCAACGAAGGGTTCGTTGCGAACGCCCACTCAGCTCGCTCGTCTTCCGTTTTCCGAAGAGATCGGCTTTGTGTCTGACAAAACCTTTCGAATTGCCTGAAGAATGTCGAGGTGGTGGCGCTCCATGTACCGTTCGATCTTCGGATTACTCAGAAGCCGCTCGAGGTATCCACGCGACACCGTGAGCGTCAACGCATCTGTGCCGTAGGACTCCTCGACTGATTTGAGATCTCTCAGGAGGAACTCGTTCTGTTCCTCCAGCATGGCGCGGGCAGCCTCCGAGGTGGCCTGGAGTCTGGCGGAGGGAGCTCCTTCCCGCATCTCGGGCTTGGTAACTGCCAAAAGAGCCTTGGCAAACGGCACCGTGTATGTGCCGCCGGCAACCATGTGCTCGGCAGCTTCGATCTGCCGGATGGGCTTCATTTTCTTTAGAATCGCGAACACGTGAGCACAGACCGATTTTTCGAGGAGGATCTGGATTACTTCCGGACAGATTCCGTTTAGCATGTCCCGCCTTGACCGAATGGAGTCGACGCTGACGTCAAGAGCCATCGCGATGCGCTCTTCTGTCAGGCCGGTTTTGAGGGCTCCGAGCAGCATGAAGTGCTGCGCTATTGGCGGAATCTGGTTAACGTGCCGGTTGTACGTGTAAGCCTCGTCATCGGTGGAGAGCAGGCACTTGGCTGCGGTGACACCCAGCGACTTCAGGATCTCCAGCCGGACGTGCCCATCGAGCAGCAGATATTCACCCGGTGCGCGAGGATAGACGACCAACGCTTCGATGAGCCCGATGTGCTTCAGAGAGGCCGTGATCTGCCGGTAGAAATCGCACTCTCGCTGGGCATTTGTGATCTTCCTCTGGGGAACGATTATGTTCAAAGGCAGGACCACGACCTGCTTCTCGAAAGCGGCCTGAACTGCGCTCTTCGGCATGAGAGGGTCTCCTACTCAAGCCTCGCCATCAGCTGTTTTGGCATATCGACCATTCCTTCCGCCCGGAGAAGAGTCGTGAAGTTGTCATCCTGCAGAAGCTGGCGCATCGCCGAGGTGATCAACAACAAACGCTCTTTGGCCAGCTCGGCTTTGGCGATCAGGCTCTGCTGCTCCCGGACACGCTGCTTGTAAACCTGCACCAGCATGTTGCTCGTGACCTTTCGCTGAGCCTCCATTGCCTTGCCCTCCTTTTGCCTCTTCTCGATTCGTTTCGCGATGAGGCGCCTGGCAGCGGCAAGCTTGTGCCCTCGCAGCTGCCCGGAGTCGTAGGCCTTCGCCAGGGCGTCCGATATCTCACGGTCTTTACCATTCGCAATCTCCACAGCCACGCTAACGGGAAGCTTTCCTCCTTCAACCGCGGCAATGAGTGCCGCTTCTTCGTGCTCAACCAAATGAACGATGCCGGATATATATGACCTCTCCATGCCCAACTTCCTCGCGATCTCTCCGATTCCGTAGGCGCGCTCCCGCAGACTCCTGACTTCGCGAAGGATGTCTCGGTTCGATGGAGGCCGCCTCGCAATGTTCTCGACGAGGCTCATCAGGAACTGATCCTCTGATCGAGCTTCAATAATGACTGCCGGAATATGGGTCTCTCCCAGCGCAATAAAGGCCTCAACTCTTCCCTGGCCACAGACGAGGTCGAATATCGTCCCGTCGGAACTTGGAGTTGTTCGACGAACCACCGTGACGGGTTTCTTGAGACCGACCTCCCGTATGTTCGCGACCAACATCTGCCAGCGCGCACGGTTCCGGGGTCGGGGATTCGCGATGTGGATCTCTGATATCCGGATTCGCTCGATCGGTTGTTCACTCATGCAGCCTCCTCGATTCGCTCGCGGCGTGCCAGTTCCATAAAGAAATTCAAATTCTGAAAGCGGTAGACGTCCCAGATCAGGCCGTTATGAGGCTTGAGGTTGAAGCGTTCGCGAAGGATGTCGGTTCGTGGCATCAGGTAGTAGTCCAGGATGTCTTCATTGCCTGGCTTCAGCCGCGCGGCAATGATGATGTCCGGGTTCAGGCTCTCATCGAACCGAAGATGCCAGCGGTGATTGCCGGCCAGCGTCTCCCGGCACCTGGCAAGGATGAGCGAGGCACTGTATTCCGAATTGATCTTCAGGAGGTCTGTCTGGGAATCGAGGCTGACCGTCGCACCGAGCGCGAGCAGCTCGTCAAAGATCGCGGATATCAGATCCGCATGCCGCCGCCGGATGCTGCGATTGATCTCGACGTAGGAGAAGTCCCTGTCAGGGTCCCAGCCAATCAGCGTGTAGGCCCGGACAAGGCTGCCGAACCGGGTCGAATAGCACGAACTCGAGGGCATGGTCTCCGTTTCATCGATCAGGAGACCAGACAGCCGGCCATGCTTGCGCAGTAATTCCCTCAGCCGTTCTAATAGATCCTGATCGGTCAGGTGCTGATGCCTTGCCTCAATGATGCGCCGTGCCCGCTCGAATATGGTCGCGTCGACGATGGGCACAAACGCTCCATCTCGCCATATCCACATGTCGACCGGATTGTTCACTCGCTTGTGCTTCAGCTTGAACGAGCGGCGATTGTAGATGTTGGCGCCGATGTACTTGGGGTTGGTGAGCACCTGATGCACAGTTGCCCGTGTCCACAGGTGACCGTGCTCTCCGAGAATGCCGGTGCTATTGAGCTGCTCGGCGATTTCGCGCTCAGTCTGTTTGGCCGTTACAAACCGTGTGTAGATGTCCTGGACCACCTCAATCTCTTTTTCGGGCCCGGGTACCAGGATGACCCGGTCCGTCTGCAGGCTCTTCCGCTCTCCCCGGCCAAGCAGCCCTTTGGGAGCCTGATTGCGATCGATGAGCTGGCGCCTGAGGCCATAACCGGCAGGGCCGCCCTGTCGAAATCCCAGCTCAATCAGGCGACACTGGCCGGAAAATACTTTTACGGAGAGCTCGCGGCTGTATTCCGCCGCCATCGAACGTTTCAAAGTCTTGAGCACCGACGAGGACATGCTCCCGTCGTTTTCAAACTGCTCGGCGCAGTAATGAACCCGGATCCCAGACCGCTTCAGGACGTATTCGTAGTAGGCGCTCTCGTCGACGTCCTGGAATCTTCCCCAACGACTGACGTCATAGACGAGGAGCGCGGTGAAGTTGGTTCGCTTGGCCTCGACATCAGCCATGAGCTGGTTCAGACCCTCCCGGCCGGCGATGTTCAGTCCACTACGGCCATGGTCGGAGTACTCCCGCACGATTTCCATGTTGTGCGCCGCCGCATACTGACGGATGACCTCGAGCTGGTTTTCCGGCGAATACTGCTGGTGCTCGGTCGACATGCGGACATACTGGGCCGCGCGAGAGGGCGCCTGTACGGTCACGGATGCTGAGGCGTCCATGATGGTCACAAATCGGCCTCCGTGTTACCAGAAGGCCGCCCGTAAATTTGCTGCTACTCATGTAGTGGGAATTCGGGGCATTTTTCGCGACAAGATCGGAAAAATAAATTGAAAAGCTATCAGTGCTCGAACCGGCATCAGGGAATTCGGAATTCCCTCATGCGCCGAGAAAATTCCCTG
>DATEMI010000273.1:0-8858 GCA_035275665.1 Terriglobales bacterium
ACCTCGCCTGCGGGCTTAGATGCAACACCGCCGCGAGTCGCACCCTGCTGAGCCGTAGCCGTACCCAAGGGTGCCGCGGGTTGCTGCGGCGGTTTTGGAGCTGAATTCGGTTGCTCCTGCTGGGTCTCCTGGCTGCGCTGCACTTCGCTCGGCGCATCGGGAGGCACGCTGTTGTTATCCGCCGGCCGCGCGGTCGGCACGGGCGCCAGCGGAGCCTGCGAGGGATCAGGGCGCGTGGACTGCGATTGCGCATCTCGAGGAATATTCTGGTCACTCGGTGTTTGCGATTGCGTCGCCTGCGCGCTCTGGTTGCCTGCAGTCTGCGCCGCCATATATTGGGGAACATTGCACAGCAGTACCGATAAGGCGATAGCGAGACTATTCGAGCCGATTTGCTTCAAAGTCATGAACTACTCCGGAGGGGTTCGTTTGGCGGACCAGGCGCTCTTGAGAAAAGATGCCGGAGGAGAGCTGCGGGTTGGAAGTGCTAAGGCTTGCGGAGGGCGGCCGGTCGCCTGGTCTTTGGTTCGCTCTTCCGGAATTGATTGCTGGTCAGTCACCAACACCGAGCCAAGATCCGGCTGCAGGCTAATCCTCGAAGATCACCATCGCCATCGCACTGCTTTCAGTGTGAGTGACGGAAAGAGAAATTCGGTGTACGCCGAGTTGTTCGGCAACCTGTGCGGTTCTGCCGTGCAGCTTGAGGATTGGCCGTCCCCCAGGTGCGTGGCCGATTTCAATACTCGTCCATGTGACTCCGCGAGAGGCTCCCGTGCCCAACGCCTTCATCGCGGCTTCTTTGGCAGCAAAGCGCGCTGCAAATCGCTCGACCGAGTTCCTCTTGCTTTGGCAGTACCGAATTTCTCCTGGCGTGAAGACCTTCTGCAAGAATCGATCGCCAAAACGGGCAATCGACGCAGCGATGCGCGGAACTTCGCAGATGTCAACACCTGTGCCGATGATCATATTGCGACTGGGAGCTGGCAA
The DNA here is from genome assembly GCA_035275665.1 of Terriglobales bacterium. Classification (GTDB taxonomy): domain Bacteria; phylum Acidobacteriota; class Terriglobia; order Terriglobales; family Acidobacteriaceae; genus Gp1-AA112. The sequence continues at coordinate 988 of DATEMI010000273.1, forward strand.
GCGGGCCGCGGCACCCGCGACTTCGAGTCTACTGATTCACTCCGCTAGCCAGGAAGCCGCCATCGACGCACAGGACTTCTCCGGTCACAAAGCTGGCCGCCTCCGAAGCGAGAAACACCGCAGCGCCGGCTAGTTCTTCCACTTTTCCAAAACGTCGCATGGGCGTGCGCGAGAGAAATTCTTTGCCGCGGGCTGTTTCGTCGAGCAGCTTCTCATTGAGCGGAGTTCGGAAGACGCCAGGGGCAATCGCGTTCACGCAAACTGCATGCGGAGCCCACTCGATGGCCATCGACTTGGTAAGCGAGGCGACCGCAGCCTTACTCGCCGCATACGCCGCAACTTCGTATAGAGCCACGAACGAACTCAGCGAGGCGATGTTGATAATGCGTCCGTATTTCCGCTCGATCATGTGCCGACCGAAGATCTGGCAAGCGCGGAGCACGCCCGTGAGGTTCGTCTCCATGATGTCGTTCCACTCCGATTCGGGCACATCGAGAGTCGGCGTGCGCTTCGTCTTGCCGGCGGAATTTACGAGAATATCTACTTTCCCAAAAGCGGAGACGGATTTCTGCAGCAGCTGCTCCAGGGATTTGCGATCGGCAACATCGGAAGTCACGCGCAACGACTTGCGTCCGCGCTGCTCAATCTCCTTTGCGGTCGATTCCACCTGCTCCGCGCGCCTGGAAGTAGGCACGACATCGGCTCCCGCTTCGGCGAGACCATGCGCAATGGCACGACCAATTCCCGACGTGCCACCAATTACTACTGCCACTCTGCCGCTCAAATCCAGCGGACGAAATGCCATCCTGCTTGCCTACCTTCTTATGATCACCAATTCCACATTGTGCCGTCGAGCTTGCGATTCACCGGCAGGTACGCGCGCTCGTACGGGAATTTCTCGGCTAACTTTTCGTCGTAGTCCACTCCCAAACCGGGCTTCTCGCCGGGATGGAGGTATCCCTTTTCGAAATAGTAGGCGTGCGGAAACACTTCGTCGGTCTCTTTCGTATGCCGCATGTATTCCTGAATTCCGAAATTTGGAATCGAGAGATCGAAGTGCAACGCCGCCGCCATGGTCACAGGGGAAAGATCTGTGGCTCCATGACAGCCCGTCTGCACGTGATACATATCCGCAAAGGCCGCGACCTTTTTTAAATTTGTGATGCCGCCGCCATGGACCACAGTCATTCGGAGATAATCGATCAATTGTTCCGAAATGAGAATGTTCGCGTCCCACACGCTGTCAAAGATCTCGCCCAGCGCGATGGGCGTTGTGGTGTGCTGTCGGACGATACGAAACCCCGCCTGTAACTCGGCCGGCACAGCGTCTTCGAGCCAGAAAAGATGATACGGCTCAAGCTCTTTCCCTAAACGAGCGGCTTGAATCGGAGTGAGACGGTGATGTGCATCGTGGAGAAGATGCACGTCGTCTCCATACTTCACGCGTATCGCTTCAAATAGTTTGGGGACATGCAGCAGATATTTCTCGCTCGACCAGAAATTCTCCGGTGGCAATCCTTTTTCCGCAGGCTCGTAAAAGAGTTTGCCCCGTCCAACGCCGTATGTGCTTTGCAGCCCGGGAATGCCCGATTGCGCGCGCACTGCAAGGTATCCTTGCTCGATGTACTTGCCGACCTCGTCCAGGGTCTCGCTGATGTCGCGGCCGTTCGCATGTCCGTAAACCATCACGCCCATGCGATTCTTACCGCCAAGCAGGTTGTAAACCGGGGTATTGAGCGCCTTGCCTTTGATGTCCCAGAGCGCCATGTCCACGGCAGAGATCGCGCTCATCGTTACCGGACCGCGACGCCAGTACGCTCCGCGATAGAGATATTGCCAGATGTCTTCGGTTTGCGATGGATCGCGTCCGATGAGGCAAGGAATGACGTGATCGGTGAGATAACTGGCGACGGCGAGCTCGCGCCCGTTCAGCGTGGCATCGCCAAGACCGTAGATGCCTTCGTCCGTATAGATCTTCAGCGTGACAAAATTTCTTCCCGGCGAGCAGACAAAGACCTTCGCGTCTTTGATCTTCATTCGCGGTTCCTGACTTTCTGGCCGAATCTTTTCTCCATAGATTTGTTTGGGACGTCAGTTCTACCGCGCCACGCGCGCACTGCCGCCCTTCATCAACTTTTCTACCTCCGAGAGCGTAGCCATTGTAGTGTCTCCGGGCGTGGTCATGGCGAGCGCTCCGTGCGCCGCTCCACACTCAACCGCCCACTGCGGTCCGCGATTCATAAGAAAACCGTAAATCAATCCCGAAGCAAAAGAATCGCCGCCACCGATGCGATCGTAAATCTCGAGATTCTCTCGCGTACTCGCACGATAGAACTGGCCATCGTAGTAGCAAACGGCTCCCCAGTCATTGATACTGGCGGTCCGGGCATTGCGCAGCGTCGTCGCAACCGCTTTCAAATTGGGAAATTGCGAGATCACGCGCTCAATCATGCGGCGAAAATGTTCGATGTCGAGTTTCGAAAGGTTCTCATCGACGCCTTCGACCTCGAACCCAAGGGCCGCAGTGAAATCCTCTTCGTTGCCGATGAGCACATCGACCAGCTTCACCAACTCGCGATTGACTTCTGTAGCGCGTTTCTTGCCGCCAATGGCCTTCCACAACGACTCACGGTAATTCAAATCGTAGGAGACGATCGTGCCATTCGCCTTCGCCACCTGCATTGCTTCCTTGGCCACAGCAGGCGTGCTCTCTGAAAGCGCTGCAAAGATTCCGCCGGTGTGGAACCAACGCGAGCCTTCGCCTTTAAAGATCTTCGTCCAGTCGATATCGCCGGCTTTGAGCTGCGAAGTTGCCGTGTGTCCACGATCGGAGCAGCCGACCGCTCCCCGCACGCCGAAGCCCCGTTCGGTGAAGTTCAGACCGTTCCGCACCGTGCGGCCAACACCATCATAAGGAACCCATTTCACATGGGATTGATCGACACCGCCCTGGTAAATCAGGTCCTGCACGAGGCGTCCGATGGGATTGTCAGCAAACGCAGCGACGACTGCGGTGTCCATGCCGAAGCAGCGGCGCAGTCCGCGAGCAACGTTGTACTCGCCCCCGCCTTCCCAAACGCGGAAACTGCGCGTTGTGGCGATGCGCGAGTCCCAGGGATCGAGCCGGAGCATCACCTCGCCCAGGCTGACCAGATCCCACTTACACTCCGATTTTGCTTTGATTGTGAGTGACGACATTCGTTCGTTTGCGTCCGGTTACGGATTGGCGCGACGAGCCAGCACAGGCCGGTTCTGCGGCGGAGGCACGCTCTTGGTCTGCTGTTTCGGCGCAGGCTCGGCGAATCCCAATTGTCGGGAGATGTCGCGGCACGTTGCCGCCAGCGCGGTTCCGATGTCGCGCTCCTGCTTCTGAATGCGAACCGAAGGACCGGAAATGCTCATGGCCCCAATCGAGACGCCTCCCTCGTTGAGGATCGGAGCTCCGATGCAGGCGACTCCGGGCTCGTTTTCTTCCTGGTCGGTTGCGTATCCGCGCCGCTTGACGATTTCCATTTCGGCACGCATCTTACGCAGCTCCGAAGGCGTAAGCGTATCGAAGACCTCGTCAAGATCGTGTTCGGCAGCGTATGCCAGCAGCGCTTTTCCCAAAGAGGTATTCGAGATGGGCATGCGGCTGCCCACCATTGCCGACATGCGGAACGGACGCGAGCTCTCCAGCAGATCGATGTAGAGAACTTCGCCGTTGTGCAGCACGGCGAGATTCACAGTCTCATTGAAGCGCTGCTGCAGCTTGCGCATGTGGTTCTGCGCGATCTGCTTCAGATCGCGGCGCAGATTGGACGCATGCTCGAAGAGCTTGAGCCCGAGCTTGTAACGATGCCCGTCGGACGCGCGTTCGACATAACCGCGTTCACAGAGCGTGTACAGCAAGCGAAACGCACGGCTCTTGTTCAGCGAAACACGTTTGGAAATTTCGCTCAGTTGCAGCTCTTCGCCGTCCTGAAAAACTTCCAGTACGTCGAGCGCTTTGACCACCGCTTCCACTACATACTTGTCGTCGGATTCTTTGGGTAACTTCATAGGAGATTTTGGCTCACAAAACTTTATTCCATTGTACGAAGCGCGCACAGCATTCTCAAAGAAGGGGTTGACGATTGTCAACCAAGACCGGTCTATACCCAGCAGTACAACGAAAAATGCCCCACCGATTTCGCAATATGAAACGCTTACATCGAAAACACGGCATTTAGCGGGTGAAACTTCCATCGCAGGAGAGGTTTTTGTTTTACTACAGTGTCGTCAGGACCGACGCGCGCCCCGCGCGGGTTTTTGTTTTCGTAGCCGCTAATCGCCAGCCAAAACCCGGCCGAGGGCGGACACCGGTCCAAACACACCACTCATGCGACTCGTAAGCTTCAAGCACAGCGGACACACAGGCGCCGGCATTCTCAACGGCAGCGGAGTTTTCCCATTAGGGGACGTTGGTTACGATGACGCGGTTTCTTTCATCGCAGCCGGCCACGATGTACATCAGCGCGTAGAGCATGTCGCCACAAGCGCTTCCAAGCGCGATCTGATACCGCTCGAATCTTTGCACCTCACTGCACCGATTCCCCGTCCGCAGAAGATTCTCTGCATCGGACTCAACTATCGCGATCACGCGATCGAGTCGAAGATGGAGATTCCATCGGTGCCAACGGTCTTCGCGAAATTCTCCAACGCGGTGATCGGTCCAGGCGATCCGATCGTGCTCTCCGCTGCGACGCAGAAGCCCGACTACGAAGCCGAGTTCGCGGTCGTAATCGGGAAGCGCGCGAAGCATGTATCGAACTCGAATTGGAAGGAGTGCGTCTTTGGTTACACCATCCTCAATGACGTAAGCGCGCGCGACGTGCAGCTCGCCACCTCGCAATGGACCGTGGGCAAGAGCTTCGATACGTTCGCGCCGCTTGGTCCTCACATCGTGACCGCAGACGAAGTTCCCGATCCGCACGCGCTCGACATTCGCCTCAGCATCGGGGGCGAAATACTGCAGCACTCCAACACGCGCGAACTGATATTCCGCATTCCGGAATTGATCGAATACCTCTCGCAAGGAATGACGCTCGAACCCGGAGACATCATCAGCACCGGAACCCCGGCAGGTGTTGGCCTGGGGCGCAATCCGCAACGGTGGCTGCGTCCGGGAGAAGAGATCGTGATCGAGATCGACAAGATCGGCACCCTGCGCAATCCTGTTGTTGCCGATCAGGCGAGGAACTGATGCGGTTTCAAGACGGGAATGCCTCCGGCCCGATTTCCCGCCGCAGTTTCTGCGCAGCGACACTGGCGACAGCCGCGACCGTTGCTGCCGCTAAGTTTCTAACGGCAGCAGACGCACACGACTTTGATCTAGCGGCATTTGAGCGCCCACACGTCCTCGCCGCGGCCAAAAAGTACCTGAGCCAGAAGCCGGTCACGATTACCTCGTACTCCAGTCCGCGCAGCGCCGGAGGCAGGCACGATTACTTTTCCGAAGGCGACTACTGGTGGCCCGATCCCAAGGACCCGAATGGACCGTACGTTCAGCGCGACGGCATGTCCAATCCCGACAACTTCACTGCGCACCGGCACGCATTGATCCAGCTCGGAGTGCAGGTTCCAGCTCTCACCGCGGCATGGACATTGACGCGCGATAGGCGTTACGCCGATCATGCCGCCGAGCATCTTCGTGCGTGGTTTCTGAATGCCGAGACGATGATGAACCCCAGCCTTCAATATGCGCAGGCAATCCATGGCCGCACCACGGGCCGGGGCACTGGGATCATCGACACCATTCACCTCGTCGAAGTAGCTCGTTCCGTTCCGGTACTCGCGGAGGCGAAGGCTTTATCCTCAGCCGACTTCGATGGCGTGAAGAAATGGTTCGCCGATTACCTGAAGTGGATGACCACATCGAAGAACGGACAGGAGGAGCGAGACGCAAAGAACAATCACGGCACGTGGTGGGTTACCCAGGCCGCCGAATTCGCCACGCTGACCGGCAATAGCGAAGTGGCGACGTATTGTGCCGAGCGGTTCAAGACAATTCTCGTTCCTCATCAGATCGCGAACGACGGCAGCATGCCGGAGGAGCTGCGGCGCACGAAACCGTACAACTATTGCTTGTTTAATCTCTCAGGCTTAGCGACCATCTGCCAGACATTGATGAGCGACAACCTCTTCGAGTTCTCCCTGCCGGATGGGAGAGGATTTCGGAAAACCATGGCATGGATGTTCCTGTACATTGGGAACAAGTCTTCCTGGCCGTATAAGCCAGACGTAGAGTACTTTCAATATTGGCCGATCCGGCAACCGGACCTGCTGTTCGCGGGAATCGCATTCTCGAATCGGGAATACATTGCAACGTGGAAGAAACTGCCACCCGAGCCCAATGTGGAAGAGATCATTCGCAATAATCCAATCAGGCAGCCGTTGTTGTGGATTAATGTACGGAGATGATGAAGTGCCGCGGCTGTGCGGCACGACTATCTTCTCGCTGGGAGCACCCGCATTCATGCGGGGGCTGCGCTTCAGCGCAGTAGAGAAGGGCGCATGTAATTGCGCTTTAGCGCGGGCCTAGCCGGGGCTAAAGCACAATGCTCGTCGCGTGCACTTCACTGGACTAAAGTCCAGCCCACGACTTAAACAGGCTGCGGAAAAGGGCGGGCGCGACCAGGATAACGGAACCGGCGCCGGTAGGCGGTGGGGCAGCCGCGTGTGTTGCGGCTGCGTATCTGCGCAATTGCCGGCAGTATCGCCGCATTCGGAGTTCGCCTTTCGGCGACCTCCAACCCAACCGGCTACCGCCGGCGGTTCTGTTTTGCATTTTTCCGCAGCCTGTTAAAGTCGGGAGCTCCCACCTTCAAGGCATGGCTGAAGTTCGTGCGCTGTAGCATATCTATCTTGAGTAAACCATGAGCTCCGCCGTTGGAACACAACACGACCTGATCGCACGGTTCGAAGCTGCTGCTCGCTCCTCCGCCGCGACGGTGGAGCGCGTCCCGGCAACTCCGAGCGCGCTCGCATCGGCTGTTGCCCGGATTGCCAAGGGACGCACCGCAATTGCCGAGCCGCTCGATTTGCCTGCCGAGCTTTTCGCCGACTTGTATCGCCTGCCCGGCATCGTCACTGCTCGTTCTAAATCGGAACTCGCTGCCTGCGACGTGGGAATCACTGACGCCTTCGCTGTCGTCGCGCGTACCGGCTCCGTCTGCGTGACTATTGACCATGCATACTCCGGCGCGATCAGCCTGCTCGCTCGCATGCACATCGCCGTGGCGGCAGCGGAAACAATCGTCGAACGTCCCGCAGAGATCTTCGATCCAAACCGCTTCGGCGGCAAAGGCCTCACGCGCAACTTTGTCTTCATCACCGGACCAAGCGCCACCGCAGATATGGGACCGCTGGTGCGCGGCGTACATGGTCCACACAAGCTGCACGTAATTGTTCTGGAGTAGAGATGTCCACCCCTGCTGCTGCTATTTCGCCGCGATCGGTCGCCGACAAGAGCCAGAAGTCGGCAGTGCTCAAAGCCATTCGCATGGCGCTCGACATCGAGAGCCATGCAGTCCGGCACAACACACAGACCTTCAACAGCGGACGCTACGAAGCCGTTGCCATCATTCCCGACTACAACGCGCTCAAAGATCGCGCGCGAGCGATTAAAGAAGACGCGATTGCGCGGCTGCCGCAGCTTCTCGAGCAGGTGGAAGCGAGCGTAAAGCGCAACGGTGGACACTTTTTTCTTGCGAGAGACGGCGCGGAAGCTTCGCGCTACATCACGCAAGCCTGCCGCGAGCACCAGGTACGCCTGCTGGTGAAGGGCAAGAGCATGACCTCGGAAGAGGTACATCTCAATCATTACCTCGAAGAAGCAGGCATTGAAGTTG